>JAICIH010000013.1 GCA_025924475.1 Bryobacteraceae bacterium | reverse complement strand
GTTCGAATCGCAAAAGCGCAAACAGGAGGAGCACGACCGCAAACAAGAGCAGCACAAGATGAAAAAAGACATCCATCAATGGGCCGTCACGCTCGCCGAAGCCAAGGTTTACCACCAACAAACGCTAACCGAGCGCCTGGAGCAGCTAGCCGATGAGAAAATCATCCGAGCTGAAAGCTAAAAGCTGAAGGCTGAGAGCTTTTAAATTCCTAACCCCTCAAAAAATGCTAGAATTCGCACTACCATTCTCGAGTGGGAGGGTCTTGCTTTATGACACGGTACCGGCATTTTGTTTTATTGCTGGGAATCGCCTGCGTCGCTTTCGGCCAGATCGACACTGGATCCATCGTCGGGACGGTGCGTGATTCCAGCGGCGCGAGTATTCCAAACGCCGCCATCACGCTCACCAACAAAGCCACCAACGTCACGCTGAACACCTCCAGCAACGACGCCGGAGAATATCAGTTCAACGCGCTGCATCCCGGCAGGTATTCGATCAGGGCCGCCGTTAGCGGCTTCAGCGCGCAGCAATTCAGCGACGTGCAGATCGATGTCCAAACGCGCCAGTCGGTGGATTTCACGCTGCAGGTCGGCAGTGTGACGCAGACGATGGAGGTGCAGGCCACCACGCCGCTGCTGAATACCCAGACGGCCGATGTGGGCGGCGTGGTCCAGCAGCAGCAAATCAATGATCTGCCGCTGAACGGCCGCCGCTATGCCGATCTCGCGCTGCTCGAACCCGGCATTCAAAAAAATCTGACGAATCCGAACAATACAGCGCCAGACCGTTTCAGTTCGAATGGAAATCTCGAAACCCAGAATTATTTTTCGCTCGACGGCGTGGACAATAATTCGGGCTCGACGAATTTGCAGGAAGGCTCCGTACAAACCGTGCAGCCGCCGCCCGACGCGCTGCAGGAATTCCGCGTTCAGACGCGCACCTATTCGTCTGAATTCGGCACTTCGGCCGGCGCCGTAATCAACGCGTCCATCAAAAGCGGAACAAACGGCTTTCATGGCGATGTCTGGGAATTTATCCGCAACAACGAGTTCGACGCGAATAGATTTGAAAACAACGCCAACGGTATCGGACGCGGGCATTTCAGCCAGAATCAGTTTGGCGGCACCATCGGTGGTCCGATCATCAAGAACCGCACGTTTTTCTTCTTCGACATGCAGAATTTGACGAGCCGGAAGGCGACCTCGGTGGTGTCGACCGTTCCCACGCCGCTGATGAAGCAAGGCGATTTCACCGAACTCAAAAACTCGCTCTCGACTGTCGTGCCCTCGCAAGCCGGCTGCGTCGCAAATAACAAGATTGCGGTCAGTTGCCTCGATCCCACAGCGCTCAAGTTAATCGCGCTGTTTCCGGATCCGAACGTTCCTTCGGCGGTTGCCCGCCAGGGTTTGCCGGGAAGCTTTGCGGGATCGAATTACGCATTCCAATATGCCGTGCCGACCGATACGCTTTCCTACGATGTGCGGATCGATCACAACATCAATCAAAACAACCGGATCTTCGGGCGCTATAGCAACTACACCGTGGACCGGCAGGATCCACCATGGACGAGCGATCCGATTGCCGGCAACGGGAATTTCGCCACCCAATATCGCATCCGGGGAAAGTCGGCCGCCCTCTCGTGGACCGACGTGATCGCGCCTTCCGTCCTGAACGAGCTGCGCGGCGGATTCAGCCGCGACTATGCACATAGTGACCCGCTCGGGTTAGAGCTTGGTACATCGAAAGCGGCCGACTACGGGCTTACGGGAATACCTAGCGGACCAAATAACGCCGGCATTCCGCCCATCAACATCAGCACCCTGCAGCGCCTTGGTACCGCGCCTTGGCGGCCGCAATCGCAAATCGCGCAAGTCTGGCAGCTTCTCGACACAGTGAGTTGGCTGACCGGTAATCACAGCGTCAAGTTCGGCTACGAACATCGCCATTCGAGCGTCAACTTCCTCGACGCGCAATCTCTGCAAGGCCAGATTACCGCCACCGGCATCTACACCGGAAACGGCGGATCGGGCGTGCCGGATTTTCTGCTCGGCGATGTAAGTACCGCGTCTTTCACAACCCCCACCGTGGTACACAACTATCAAATCGGCAACAGCTTTTTCCTGCAGGACAGTTGGCGAGCGAATAAAAACCTCACCATCACGTATGGCTTCCGCTACGAGATCTTTTCGCCGCTCCTGAATCATCAGAACCAGGTCGCGAATTTTACCGGTGAAAATGGCGGCGGCCTGATTCAGGCGGCGAACGGCAATTGGTATCAACGCAGCCTGGTGCATGCCGACTTTAACGACTTCGCTCCGCGCTTCGGATTCAGTTATCAGCCCGTGAATCGCATAGTGCTGCGCGGAGGATATGGCATCTTCTATCAGCACATCGTGCGTATCGGATCCGAAAGCGTACTGGCGGAGAACCCGCCTTATTTTGTGGATCAGTCGCTCTCGCAAGTGAATGGAAGCACCACACCGGTGTTCTTCCTGAAGAACGGATTTCCGGCATTCAATACGGCTAACTACGACCTCACCAAGGTGACCATTCATGCTCAGGATCCGTTCCAGCGCACACCCTACGTGCAGCAAGTGAGTTTTGGACCGCAGATCGAATTTTCATCCAATACGGTTCTCGATATTTCCTATGTGGGTAATTTCGGCCGCAAGCAGAACAGGTTGCGGAACGCAAACCAGGGCGTGGTCACCGGATTCAGCGCGAGCGGAGCGCCTCTCACGCTATTTCCTTACGCCAATCTGAACAGTACGCTTACCAGCACGAGCGGCAACCACTCCTTTCTGGAGTTGGCGACCAACGACGGCAACACGAATTACAACGCGCTGCTGGTTTCGCTCCGCAAACGCTTTGCGAACGGCCTCGCTTATGGCCTGAGCTACACCTGGAGCAAAAACTTTTCCGATTACGTCGACAACCTGACTGGAGGCTCAACGCCCGCCAATGCGTATAACTACAGCCTGGAGCGTAGCTTCTCGCCCTTTGATGTGACGCACCGGTTCATCGGAAACGCCTTGTGGAATCTGCCCATCGGCAAAGGCGGGGTGGTGCTCAATAGCGACAGCCTCGCCAGTAAGTTGATTGGCGGCTGGCAGTTGAACAGCATTGTCACGCTCGAAACCGGAACGCCGTTCACGGTCACGTCCAGCGATTTCAGCGCGACGGGCGGCAGTCACCAGAGCCGCGCGAATTGCATCGGCGATCCCTATGCCGGAGCTAGCACCGATCCCTCCCGCATCTTCGGCGGCGCGGCGCCGGGATTTTTCCTGAATCCCGCCGCGTTCTCCATTCCCGCAAATGGCACGTTCGGAAACTGCGCGCCGCGCGCCTTCCATGGTCCCGGACTGGAAAATGTCGATTTGAGTCTGTTCAAACAGTTCCTGATCACCGAAGCCTGGAAGGTGGAATTCCGCGCGGAGTTTTTTAACGCGTTCAACCACGCAAACTTTAACAACCCATCGGGAAGTTACACCGCGAGCACCGCGACCACTTCGTTCGGCAAGATCACCAGCACCGTCGGCGATCCACGCGAAATTCAGTTCGCGCTGAAGTTGTATTTTTGACTCATGAAGCTACTTGTTCCTCTCCTTCTGGCCGGTTGCGCATGGGCCCAGCTCCCCTACGCCACGTCCATCCAGCCGGCCCAGGTAGCGCACGAGATTCCAGCCAATCGCGGCTCCACTGCGCTCTGGCAGAGTCTCAAGAAACTGCACACCCGCGCCAGCCTGATTATGGTGACCGCGCATCCCGACGACGAAGACGGCGGCATGCTGGCATATGAATCGCGCGGGCAGGGAACACGGGTAACACTGCTGACCCTGAACCGCGGCGAAGGCGGCGCCAACGTGATGTCGCCCGATTACTTCGATGCCCTCGGCCTGGTCCGGACGATGGAGCTGCTGGCTGCCGGGCGCTACTACGGCGTGGATCAATATTGGACTCGTGTCATCGACTATGGCTTTTCGAAGACCAAAGCGGAGTCGATCTCGAAATGGACGCACGATCGCGTACTGTATGACGTGGTGCGCGTCGTGCGCATGGTGCGGCCATTAGTGGTCACGTCTGTCTTTGTCGGAGGGCCCAGCGATGGTCACGGGAATCATCAAACCGCCGGCGCCATGGCGCAGGAAGTCTTCAAAGCCGCCGCCGATCCGAATGTTTTTCCGGATCAGATCAAAGCGGGTTTGCGGCCTTGGGCTCCCCTGAAGGATTATGCGCGTGTGCCGTTCATGCGCCGTCGCGGCGGCGAGACGTTGCCGGCAAACGAAGAGATCCCCGAAGGAACTTACGATCCGGTGCTCGGCGTGTCTTACGTGCAGCTTTCGCGCGAGGGCCTGGGCTATCAGAAATCACAGAACGGCGGTAGCTCCATTCCCAAAGCTGGCGAGATGCTGAGCCCGTATCACCGTTATGCGTCAAACGTCACGACGGCGGACCACGAGCAGAGCTTTTTCGACGGAATCGATGTTTCCCTCGCCGGAATCGCGACGCTCGCGCACGGCGGCGATACCGGATTTCTGGTCGATGGTTTGAAGACGATGAACTCCGCGGTAGAAGACGCGACAGCAAAATTCTCCGCGGCCGCGCCGGAAAAAACCGCACCGGAATTAGCGAAAGGTCTGAAGGCAACCATCGATTTGCTCGCGCAGCTTGAGAAGAGCAGTCTTTCAGAAGACGCCAAATATGACATTCGCCACGAGCTCGAGATCAAGCGCGTGCAGTTTAACAACGCGCTCGCCGAAGCGCTCGGGCTTGCAGTCAGCGCCACGGTAGCGCCTGCCACGGAACAGAATCCGCTCATGACCATGTTCCTGGGCGATCCCGAAACATTTCGCACGGCTATACCCGGACAAACGTTCGGCGTAAAGGTCCATGTGGTCAACCAGAGCCCGTCGCCCGTAAAACTCGAACATGTAAGCGTCGAGCCGGGCATGCCGAAAGAACAGTGGTCGATCATGGGCCAATCGGGTGCCCCTTCGAAAGAGATCTCTAACGATCAGGCGCTGGAAGCCAGGTTCACCGTAAAAGTTCCCGACGACGCCGCGTTCACGCGCCCCTATTTCACGCGGCCGGACATCGAGCAGTCCTATTACGACATTCTTGATGAACGCTTCCTGAACCGTCCGTTGGCTCCGTATCCATTGGCGGCTTGGGCGAATTTCTCGTATCAGGGTGTGCCGATCCGCATCGGCGAATACGTACAGACGGTGAAGCGCATCACCGGGCAAGGCACGGTACTCGAACCGTTAACGGTCGCTCCGGCGATCGGCGTCGCAATTACGCCGCGCTTCGGTATCGTGCCGCTAACGGGAAAATCGTTTCCGGTCACCGCGGTCGTACACAGCAACGTGAAAGGGCCGGCGAAAGGCGATGTGCGTTTGCAATTGCCCGCGGGCTGGACATCCGAACCGGCATCGGCGCCGTTTGCGACTTCGGACGATGGGCAGGACCAGTCTGTGACATTTCAAGTGGAGGCCGGATCGCTCGGCGAGAAGCCATATCAAATTACCGCAGTCGCCGAATACGCCGGCCGCCGCTATACCGAAGGGTACGAAACGACCGGATATCCGACTCTCCGTCCCTATTTCCTTTATCGGCCGGCGACCTACAAGTTTTCCGGAGTGGATGTGACGGTCGCGCCCGATTTGAAGGTTGGTTACATCATGGGCAGCGGCGACGACGTACCTTCGTCCCTCGAACACCTCGGCATCAAAGTCACGTCGCTTGGTGCCGCCGATATTGCGACTGGCGATTTGAGCAAATACGATGTGCTGCTGCTCGGCGTCCGGACCTACGCGGCGCGCGAGGAACTGCGCACCTACAACAGCCGCATTCTCGACTACGTAAAGAACGGCGGCGTAGTCATCGTCCAGTACAACACGCCCGAGTTCGATCACAATTACGGTCCCTATCCGTACACCATGACATCGAATCCGGAAGAGGTAACGGACGAAGCTTCGCAAGTCGAAATTCTCGATCCGTCGAATCCGATTTTCACCTGGCCGAACAAAATTACCCAGAAAGATTTTTCAGGCTGGGTGGAGGAGCGCGGTTCGAAATGGATGAAGACCTGGGACCCGCGCTACGAAGCGCTGCTCGAGACCCACGACGAGGGCCAGGCACTCCAAAAAGGCGGGCTCCTCTATGCGAAATACGGCAAAGGCGTGTACATTTATAACGCCTATGCGTTCTATCGGGAGCTGCCGGAAGGCGTGCCGGGAGCCTATCGGCTGTTCGCCAACATGCTCAGTCTTCCGAAGAACCCGAAGCGTTAACTAGGAACAATGACCGTCGCGTTACACTAGGAGAGTTCGGGGCGTGGCTCAGCCTGGCTAGAGCGCCTGGTTCGGGACCAGGAGGTCGGTGGTTCGAATCCACTCGCCCCGACCAACTCTAGACTCGCCTCTACCGCTCACCGAGCGCGTCCCTACTAGCAACATCCCTTTACTTGGCCGATATGGACAAAATGATCCATACGATCGCCATACGTTCGTTCCACCTTAGCCGGCGGGCTTGGGCGCATAAGGCTTCCATGATTGGTCGTACACTGCGGGCCCACTGGCAAGCGGAAGATGGGCAGGACATGGTGGAATACGCGCTGCTGCTCGGCTTTGTTGCACTGGCTGCGGTAAGCGTCTTGACTGGTGTTCGGAACACGATCAACAACATCTGGTCGCAGATCGGCAATGGCCTAAGTACCGGTGCTTCCTAGCTTATTTCCATGCGTCCGGACCTCGGTTGCGTTTGCGGCCGGAGTCATGCCGGCGGCATTGGCTGCCGCCGATTTCGCAAACTATATCCAACACGCGCGTAGTCTGGTCGAGCAATCGGTCTCGAGCATGCGAGGATGCGCAAACACAGCGGGGCTGATCGCGATTGGGGCCGAAGTGGGCGTCGTGGTCCTGTCGGTTTGTCTCGTACTGCTTTTAGTCCGAGCGCGCCGCGCTTCGCGAAGATTCCGGCAGCAACTGGATGATTTAGTCTCGCTCAGGAAAGCGGCTGAGTCCGCCGACACCGCCAATGCCGAGTTCATCGCCAGCATGGTCCCGCAAATTCGGACGCCCATGAACGCGATTGTGGGATTTGTCGATCTGGCGTTGAAAGCCGATCCCGATCCGGCGCTGCGCGAGCGCCTCGATACGGTCCGCACGTCGGCCGACTGGTTAATGCAGATAGAAAACGACGCTCTCGAGTTTTCCTGCATCGAGACGGAAGGAGTGACGCTCGAAAACATACCGTTCTCGATTTCCGAATGCATCCTCTCCGCGATGAAGATCGTCGAGCATGAGGCGACCGCTAAAAAGCTCGCAGCCGCCTGGAAGATCGATCCGCGCCTGCCGGACCAGGTGCGCGGCGACCCGTCGCGATTCCGCCATGTGATTTTTAATCTGTTGGATTATGCCATCAAAAACACCGCCAGCGGAAGCGTCGTCCTCTCGGCCACAACCGAGATCGATGCAGTTGATAGCGTGCTGGTGCGCATTGCAATCACCGGCACTGGCGCGGGCATTTTGTCTACCAAGCGACCGCTGATTTCGAAGGCGTTCCAACATGCGGATGTGACGGCGGAACTGCGGTCCGATCCGACGGGCTTCGGCCTGGTGATTGCGCGCCGGCTCGTCGATTTGATGGGCGGAAGCATGGAGTTTCGCGGTCAGCCGGACGAAGGCAACGGGTTCGAGTTCGTTGTGCGGTTCCAGAAGCAGGCAAGAGCAGCGGACCCGGAAACCTCCATCCAGGCTCCTGAAGTCTGCGATCTGACAAAGCTTTCGATTCTGGTCGCCGAAGATAGCGCCGTGAATCGCCGCATGGTCGCGAAACTGCTGGAATCGGCCGGGCATCGCGTTTGGACCGCAACCAATGGAAAAGAAGCTGTACGCCACTTCGAAATCGAAGGTTTCGATCTCATTTTCATGGACGTGGAGATGCCGGACATGGACGGCTTGGAAGCGACGCGAACGATCCGGGCGAGCGAGGCGCCCAATTTGCATGTGCCGATCTATGCGCTGACCGCGCATGCGCTACCCGAAGATCGGGATAAATGCTTCGCTGCGGGCATGGATGGTTTTCTGACCAAGCCAATCGCGGCGAATGAGCTCTTGGAACTTGTATCCAAAGTAGCGGGCGGCGTAGCCGCGGAAGCGCCGGCGGCGGAAGTGTTCGAGCCGGAAACCGAAGCAGCAATTGCCGCTGAGGCGCCGGCTCCCGATATTGAAGAGACCGCCGAGGAGCCGGTTGTTGTTGAAGAAGTGACTGCTCACTCCGATGTCCTCGAAGAGACGAATTTGCTCGTGAGCGCAGCCGCGACGGAGATGAACGGCGATTTCAGTTCGTGCTGGCTGGCCGGCAGCGAGGCGATGGATCGGGTTTTCGATACAGCCATCGATATCGCGGAGGAAGAGATTGAGGCTGATTCCAATGCGCTGGAAGAGACGGATCGAAGCGTGGAGACCGTCAGCGTGCCGGCGGGGCTCGCATTGCTCGAGGCCGTTCACCAAAACGGCTCCTCTGCGCCTGCAGCGGCCTCGGATCCTTTCGAGCAAGCGCGCAAATCGCTCGCCAAGTCCAGCGTCGGGATCAGGGCAATTCACAACGATGGAGATCCAACGGACCGCAACTTGATTTAAGGAAGGGGTATACAGGGATGTCGACAGAGAACATGAATGGGACACACAGGAACGGCGCCATGGGCGGGGCCGTTCATCTGGTCCTGCAAGGGAAGGGCGGTATCGGTAAGAGCGTCATTGCGAGCTGGCTTGCCGAATATCTACTGACGCGTGGCAAGAACGTCCATTGCGTCGATGGCGATCCAGTGAATCGATCGCTGACCCAGTACAAATCGCTACGCGCGGAAAAGCTGGATTTGGTGAATGAAGAAGGGCTGATTGTCCGGATGCGCTACGACACGCTACTCGAACGCTTCGCCGGTGAAGACGGTGCCTTTGTGGTCGACAGCGGATCCACGGCCTTTCTGCCTTTCTGGAGCTACATCGTGGAGAGCGAAGTCATTCGCGTCCTTCGTGAAGCCGGCCGTAAGCTGTACGTTCATTGCGTGGTGAGCGGAGGCGAAATGCTGAGTGACAGCCTGCTGGGCTTCGATACGTTGGCCAGAAGCACGACCGATCGAAATGTGATCGTATGGGTCAACGAGTACTTCGGCCCGGTGGCGCGCGATGGAAAAACGTTCGATCAGATGAACGTGTTCCAGACGCACGCCGAAAAAGTTCTTGGCTCGATAGGGATTCCGCAGCGGAGCGCCGATACGTTTGGGGCAACCGTTCTGGCCATGCGTGAAAAGAAGATGACTTTTCAAGAGGCGATTCAGTCCGACCAGTTCATGCTGGCGCAAAAGTCGCGCCTCCACATCGTGCGACGCGATTTGTTTGACCAGCTCGATAAGTTAGAGCTGGCGTGATTACAGCCGCTTTCCGCGGGGCAGATAGCGTGGCGCGCAATAACGATCGCCGCGGCGGGAACCGTCCGGCTGCGGCAAATCGCCAAAGGGATCGGCGTACTGGTCCATCATTTCATACAGCCGCGCGCGCATATCGTCCACAGCCGCGCGGTGTGCGGAGCTTTCCACGATGTTGTGCATTTCCTCCGGATCGTTCTGGAGATCGTAGCATTCATCGATGCCGAATCCATTAAAGACATATTTATGCCGCGCCGTGACGGCGATTCGCTGCGTGTAGAGGAATTCTCCTCCATAGTAGGCGCACATCACTTGATCGGTCCAGTCTTTGCGCTGCGGATTCTCGAAGAGCGGAAGGAGAGATGTGCCATCGGCATAGGGCAATTTCTGGGCGCCCGCGGCGTCGACATAAGTATGCGCCAGGAAATGTGTCGATACAAGTTTCGCGGTGCGAGATCCCGGCTGGGTATGACCCGGCCAGCGTACGATTAATGGCACCCGATAAGTTTCTTCATACGGAATCCACCCCTTGATCCACATCCGATGCGCGCCGACCATATCGCCATGATCGGTAGTGAATACGACTAGCGTATTGCCGGCCTGTCCGGTTTCATCGAGCGCGTCGAGAATTCTCCCGATCTGCGCGTCGAGCTGCTCGACGTAGGCGTAGTAATGCGCGCGGCTCTGCCGGTAATCGTCTTCCGTGATCCGGCCCCAGGTCTGCGACTCGCGCTTGTGAAACTCCGGCTTGCCGGCGAATGTTTCGGCGAAACTCTTCGGTACCGGGATCGCGCGCGGATCATAGCGGTCCAGGTATTTCTTCAACGGGACATACGGATCGTGGGGTTGCACGAAATGCGCTTCGAGATGCCAGGGCTGCGATCCTTTGGCGAAGCGCTTCAGCATGCGAATAGCGCATTCGGCGCGATAGTATTCTTCGGTCGACTCTTCGTCCCCCTCGCGATGTCCCCACATCAAAAAGGGCTCGGAGCCGGGCCATTGCATCTTGCGGTCCGCCACGACGCGCAGTTTCTGCTTGGGGCGTGGGACGTTGTCCGGATTGGCAGCCGGACCTTTCTTGTTGCGCGCTACCGGCGTGGTGTCGGCAATCTCGTCAAAACCGAAATCGAGCGGACCCCGAATCTGGGAAGCATGCCATTTGCCTACATAGCCCTGGCGGTAGCCTGCGGTTTTCAAACGGTCGGAATAGAGCACGACATCTTCATTCATGTCGCGGTGAACCGAGGGCGGCGAGTGCACCTGGTTGTAGACGCCGTTGTGCCAGTGATAGGCGCCGGAGAGCATCATGGCGCGTGCGGGACAGCAGACCGCCGAAGGCGTGTAGGAACGCTCGAACAGGAGTCCCGATTTGGCCAGCTTGTCCAGATTCGGCGTGCGGCACTCGGACCGCCCCATAATGGTCCCCCACTGCTGCTGGTCTGTCATGATGTGCAGGATGTTCGGGCGCGTGGCGGTAGCGGCGGGCGCCGCCATCCCGGTGGCTGCTCCGAGCAATAATTCGCGGCGGTCGAGTGTGATCGGCATTTCTAACCCAAGATACAAACAATGGTTCAGTGCGATCATCTTTTTGGACGGTCGGGATATGGAAATTGAGCCGATCTTTCGCGATCGGGCGGAAGCGGGAAAAGCGCTAGCCGAGCTGGTAATGCAATCGGTTGCCGACGCCAATGCACTTGTGCTGGCTTTGCCGCGCGGCGGCGTGCCCGTAGGTTTTCAGATTGCCCAGGCATTGCATGCGGACCTAGATGTCTTTCTCGTGCGCAAGCTTGGATTGCCGGGTCAGGAGGAACTGGCGCTCGGGGCGATCGCGAGCGGCGGCGTACGGGTTCTGAATGAGGACTTGATCGACGAGTTGCAATTTCCCGGTCAGTTAATCGACGAGATAACGGCTCGCGAGGAAAACGAGTTAAAACGCCGCGAAGAGTTGTACCGCGGCGGCCGGCCGGCGCTCGCGGTTCATGGCCGTGCAGTGGTTCTGGTGGACGACGGCTTGGCGACGGGCGCCAGTATGAAAGCGGCGGTTGCGGCGCTTCGATTACAAGAGCCGAAGCGCGTTATTGTCGCGGTGCCCGTCGCGGCCCGCGAGGTTTTCAATGAATTCCGGAAGCAGGTAGCCGAGATCGTGTGTCTGCATGCGCCGAAGCATTTTACGGCGGTCGGCGTCTGGTACGAGGATTTCGCGCAGGTGACGGACAACGACGTGCAACGCTTGCTTGGCGGATAACTCCACCATTGCTTTCAGCATTCCTTCAGATTGTTGGTATAGAGTAACCCAACGGGGAGGAGTTAATGCATCGTTACGCATGGGTTTGGCTGGCTCTGCCGTTGGTTCTGAGGCTCCCAGCGGTTTCCGGGGCAACCTACACCGGTTCGACCGCCTGCAAGACCTGCCATGCGCAAATATACGAGCGCTGGAGTCACACCAGAATGGCGAATATAGTGCGCGATCCGAAGGAACATCCGGACGCGATCCTGCCGGATCTCTCGAAGCCCAATCCGCTGGTCAAATTCACCAAAGACGATATCGCCCTTGTCTATGGCAGCCGCTGGAAGCAGCGCTATTTCAAAAAGGTCGGAGACGATTATTTCGTATTGCCTGCTCAGTGGGACGTCACGCACCAGATCTGGCGCCCATATTTCGTGCGAAACGGGACCGACTGGTGGGCGACGCATTATCCGCCGGACAATATGAAGCGCCCGACCGGGCCGCTCTGCGACGGGTGCCATTCGGTCAATTACAACATCCAGACAAAAACGGTGACCGAATGGAACGTAGGATGTGAGAAATGCCATGGGCCGGGAAGCGACCACGTGAAAGCGCCTTCGCGAGCCAATATCATCAATCCGGCGCGGCTCGATTTTGTCAGCGCGAACGATGTTTGCATTCAGTGCCACTCGCAAGGCCAGCCGCTTAAGAATCCGATTGCGGGCAATTACTACGATTGGCCGGTAGGATTTCAGGTGGGCGAAAACTTACGCGACTTCTGGAAACTCGAAGAGCACAAGTTGGGCGAAACGAGCTTCACGCATTTCCCGGACGGAACCGCGCACAAGAACCGGATGCAGGGAAATGACTTCGTGCAGAGCGTAATGTACACACGCGGAATCAAATGCTTCAGTTGTCACGACGTGCACGGCACAGAAAACACGGCGGTTTTGTTGAAGCCGGCAAACGTGCTGTGTCTTGAATGCCATGGTCCCGGATCGCCTAACGGCCCGCACACTACGACGATTGAGCAACATACGCACCATCGCGCCGGAAGCGCCGGGAGCGAATGCATCGGCTGCCATATGCCGCAAATCGAGCAGACGCTTGCGGACATCAACGTTCGCAGTCACACCTTCCGGTTCATTCCGCCGGCCGAGACGGATCAATATAAGATCCCGAACTCCTGCACGACCTGCCACAAAGACAAGACGACCGCTTGGGCGGAGCAACAATTAAAAACCTGGGCGGATGTTTCTCCCTGGCGAATGGAACCCTAAGTTAACATTCCGGCCTCGCTCACCGTAATAGAGGGTGAGAAGGAGGAAAATGCAAGACGTTCTGACGGTTGCCATCGTTTTTGGGATGGTCGGCTGGGTCACCTGGGTAATTGCCAATGCGATCCGGCGGGGGCATACGGCGCGCGCGGTGGCCGATCTCCATTCCCGGCTCCTGGACAAGTGCACTTCGAACCAGGAATTGCTTGCTTATCTGGAGAGTCAACCGGGACGCCGATTTCTGGAATCCACAACGACTAGCGGGTCGAATCCACCCGGGCGGATTTTGAACGCAATTACGGCAGGCATGATTGCATCTCTAGCCGGCGGGGCGATGTTGATTGCGCGGACGGCGGAACACTTCGATTGGGACGGCCGCCAGTTTCTGATCGTATTTGGGTCTGTTTTGCTGGCGATCGGGATTGGATTTCTCGTGTCTGCGGCGATATCGTATGTTCTATGCCGGTCGTGGGGACTGTTCCGGTCGCAATGAACTGGCCCGCGGTTGCCGCTCCTGCAATCGAAGTGGATGGCTCGGAGAAAGAGCCGCGTGGGATGAGCGAGGAGGCGTTTCTGCTGTTCTATGGGCAGACGGCTCGCCCGCTGCGCGGCTATTTGTCGCGCATCGTAGCGGACGCCTCGCTGGTGGAAGACATTTTGCAGGAAGCGTATTTCCGGCTGCTGCGCGCCGGCCTGCCGGAAGCGATGACCGACTCACATCGCAAGAATTATCTCTTCCGGACGGCTACGAACCTGGTGCGCGACGAAGGAAGGCGGCGAAAGCCGGTGGCGCTGGAGGAACGTGAAGCAGGCGGATGTGCGGCGGAGAATATTGCGGAGCGGCGGGATATGGAGCGATCTTTGTCGGGGCTAAAGCCGCGCGAACGGGAATTGCTGTGGCTGGCCTACGTGGAGCAGTTCAGCCACCGCGATATCGCGAGCATCGTGGGCGCCAAACCGCAGAGTATCCGGCCGATGCTGTCGCGGGCGCGCACACGCCTGGCTGAGATACTGCGGAAAGGAGGATTCGCGCCGTGTTAGAAGAATTTTCCGTTCCCTCCTGCGAATACGAAGAGCAGGTCGTGGCCGCGCTTGGAGCCGGTCATGTTCCCGAGCCGTTGGCGGCGCACATGGAAAACTGCGCGGCGTGCCGTGATGCAAAGCTGGTGTTCCGGTTTCTGGAAAGCGCTTCGGCCGCACAACAAGACGATACGCCTGCCGCAGCCGCAGGGCTGATCTGGTGGCGCGCGCGGCTGTATGAAAAGCGCGCACTGGCGGCCCGCTCGGTGAAACCGATTCGAACCGTGCAGACGATAGCCATTGTCCTGGCATTGGTCGTGGCGGCAATTTTTGCCGTGGTTGCCGGACCCGCCTGGATCGGCAAAGCGCCGCCGCTGGTCATTGCCGTGGTGATCTGCGGGTGCGGATTGATCGCATCGGCAGCCGGTTTATGGACGTTTTGGGTGCGGGCCGCGAAGTAGCTGGAGCGCCCAAAGCGGCAGAAAGCGCGGCGTGATCAGCAGATAGCGGCGCCACAACCGCGCCGGTTCCGTGAGGAGCCGGAACAGCCATTCGAGACCATAATTCTGCATCCAGCGAGGTGCCTGCCGCTTGCGGCCAGCCAGAAAATCGAACGCCGCGCCGACGCCGATCAATGTCAGCCCGGGAAAACATTCGCGATGCTCGTACATCCAGCGCTCCTGATTGGGCGCGCCAATGCCTACGAACACGATATCGGCGCCAGAGGACAGAATACGCGCGCGCACTTCCTGCTCTTCGGCGGCTGTCAGCGGGCGGAAGGGCGGAGCATACGCGCCGGCAATGCGCAGGCCTGGAACTTCCCGCTCGAGATGCGCGATGAGCAACGGAAGCGTCTCTGAGTGGCCGCCGTATAGAAAGGGACGGAGTCCGGCGCGGCAGAGTTCGAGCATCAGCGTTGGTCCATAGACGCGGGGTTGATCCGGCGATCCCAAGGTGCGCAGGGCCCATACGACCGGCATACCGTCGGGCGTGGCGATATCGGCTTCGTTGAAGATTCTGGCTATTTCGGGGTCATCTTTGGCGAGCATGATGCCATGCACGGACGTTACACAGATGTAATGAGCGGTCTTTCGCTCGGCCGCGTCACGTTGAGAAGCCCAATGGCAGCACAGGCCGACGACTTCGCTATAGGTGGTCTTGCTGATGCCTACGCTGACGACGAGCTGTTTTTCCGGCGGGTACACTGTCATTGGGAGGCCGCACGTGAGCAGAGGCTATCGTCTCTTTGTAGCATTCGCGCTGGCTGCCGGGAGCATCTGGGCGGCCGGCGCTATTCGTAAAGCGCCGGAATTAGCATTTACCGTTCCCGGACACGGGCAAAAATTGCTGAGTCAATATCGAGGCAAGGTCGTCGCACTCGAATTTATCTCGACCACTTGCCCGCATTGCCAGGCGGCCTCACGCGTGATGACGCAATATCAGAAGGAACTCGGCGCACGCGGATTTCAGGCTCTTGACATTGCAATAAACGCGCTGGACGCGAATGCCAATCAGAACAGCGCCAATACGGTGGTCGCGAATTTCGTCAGAGACTATCAGGTGGGATTTCCGGTGGGCTGGGTGACGCGCGACCAGTTCATGTCGTTTATGGGCTTCAGCGTTGTCGATCGCGTGGTGGTGCCGCAGTTGGTGCTGATCGACCGCAAGGGAATGATTCACTACCAGACGCCCGCAGGGGACAGCCCGGAACGCGAAGCGCTCATGAAAGATGATGTGATTCGCCAGCACATCGAGGAGCTGCCGTCGCTCGGCAATGCACACAAACGCGCTCATTAACGAGAAAAGCCCGTACCTCCGGCAGCACGCGCACAATCCGGTGGACTGGCTGCCTTGGGGCGAGGCCGCTTTCGAGAAAGCAAGGACCGAAGAAAAGCCGATTTTCCTTTCGGTCGGCTATTCGACCTGCCACTGGTGCCATGTGATGGCGCACGAGTCTTTCGAGAATGAAGACATCGCCGAGTTGTTGAATCGCGATTTTGTGCCGGTAAAGCTGGATCGCGAAGAGCGGCCGGATGTCGATCGCGTGTATATGCTGTTCGTGCAGGCGACGACGGGGAGCGGAGGATGGCCGATGTCGGTCTGGCTCACACCGGAGCGCAAACCGTTTTTTGGCGGGACTTACTTCCCGCCAAGCTCACGCTACGGCCGGCCAGGATTCCGCGAAGTGCTGGCGCAGCTTGCGCGCGTCTGGAAAGAGGATCGCCGGCGGATTGAGGATTCGAGCGACAGCGTAACCGAACAGCTTCGCTCGTTCGGAGAGCGTGCGCAGACTCGGGGCACGCCGGATCGCGAGCTTTTCGGGTCGGCCTTCTGGCCGCTGCGGCGCAGCTTTGACGCGAAGTGGGGAGGTTTTGGAGGCGCGCCGAAGTTTCCGCGGCCCGTGCTGTTCAACTATTTGCTCCGCTACTACGCGCTGGAAGGGAATTCGGAGGCGCTCGAGATGGTTACGCGAACGCTGGACGGCATGGCGGCCGGCGGGATGCACGATCAACTGGGCGGCGGATTTCACCGCTACTCGGTCGATGAGCGCTGGTTCGTTCCGCATTTCGAGAAGATGCTATACGACCAGGCGCAACTGGTCATTTCCTACCTCGAGGCGTACCAGATTACGAGTGAGGCGCGGCATGCGAACGTAGCGCGCGGCATTTTCGATTACGTCTTGCGGGATCTTACCGATTCCGGCGGCGGCTTCTACTCGGCGGAAGACGCCGACAGTCCGGATCCGGAAAATCCAGCGCATCACGGCGAGGGAGCGTTCTACATTTGGCGCAAGAGCGAAATCGATGCGCTGCTGGGAAAAGAATCCGGCGCGTTTTGTGAACATTTCGGCGTGCAGCCAGAAGGGAATGTAGACGCCGATCCGCAAGGGGAATTTACCGGGCGTAATATTTTGTTTCGCGCCGGGAAAGGCGATGCCAGCGCTTTGGAAAGCGCTCGCGCCAGTTTGCTTGCGGCGCGCAGCCTGCGTCCACGCCCGCATTTAGACAACAAAGTTCTTACTTCGTGGAATGCGCTCTTCATTTCGGCGTTGTGTAAAGGATACAGAGTGCTGGACGACGCGCGTTATCTTACGGCCGCCCGGTGCGCTGCGGAATTCTTGCTGACGCACATGTATCGCGCCGAAGGGACTCGCCTGCTGCGGCGCTTCTGCGACGGGGAAGCGGCCATCGGCGGGTTCCTCGACGATTATGCCTTTCTGGCGCAAGCTTTGCTCGATCTGTTCGAAGCGACCGCGGAGACGCGCTATTTGGTGACGGCGCGGGCGCTTGCCACCGAGGGGTTTGCGCGGTTCGAAGATCACGACGAAGGCGGGTTCTTCAGCACGGAACAAAACGCCAGCGATTTGCTGCTGCGTATGAAGGACGATTATGACGGCGCCGAGCCCTCCGGGAATTCGGTAGCGACCGACGTGCTGCTGCGTCTGGCGCATTTGACGGGCGATGAAAAGCTGCGCGAAACGGCCATGCGGTCTATCCAGGCTTTTGCGCCGAAGGCTCAGGCGCAATCGACGATGGCGCCGCAGATGCTAGTGGCGCTCGGCCGCTCGTTTGCCGCGCCCGAGCAGATTGTTCTCCGTTATGAGGGAGGAGAGATGGATTCGCAAGCCCGTGAGCTGTTCGCACGCGAGTCGCATCCGTTCTCTCCTTACACCGTGGCGCTCGCGTTGAGCGATGCGGCCACCCCCGAGCTGGAGCAGACAGCACGGTTTCTCGGCAGCTTGGAACGTAAAGGCAAAATCAGCATTTATCGATGCCGGAATTTTACCTGCGAATTGCCGGAAATTATCGGCTGATTGCCTGCTACACTTGTGCGCGATGGCAAATCACACGGAATCGAACCGGACGACGATATTAGGCGGAAAAGCCGTGCCGCTGGCGGGCTCGGCGCTCAAAGTGGGCGACGTGGCGCCAGACTTTGAAGTGGTGGATGCGGCTTTGCAGCCGGTAAACCTGGCGAAGACCGGCGAGGGCGTGCGCATATTGAGCGTGGTCCCATCGCTCGATACGCCAGTATGCGATGCGCAGACGAAACGCTTCGAGGACGAAGCGGCGAAACTGCCCGGAATTCGCATTTTCACCATCAGCATGGACCTTCCGTTCGCGCAGAAACGCTGGTGCGGCAATTTTGGCATCAATCACGTGGGCATGCTTTCCGATCACCGCACTGGCTCCTTCGGAGAGAAATACGGAACGTTGATTCCGGATGTGCGGATCGAGAGCCGCGCGATCTTTGTTTTGGATGGAGAGAACCGGTTGCGGCACGTAGAATATGTGCCGGAAGTGGGGAGTCATCCGAATTACGAAGCGGCATTGAATGCGGCAAAGGCCGCGCTGGCGCAGGCGGCGAAGTCAGGCGGTTAACTGAGCGCGGTACCGCTGGACGCTGGAGGATGCGCCAGCCGATAGTTTTCTGGCAGAGTTGCGGTCCCGAACCAAAAATCTTCGATCCCGCGCAGTACATGCACGAACTCGGCGAGTTCGTTGGGCTTTGCGATATAGCAATTGGCGTTTAGCCGGTAGGCTTCTTTAATGTCGCGATCGGCCCGCGAACTCGTCATAACGAGTACTGGAATTTCTTTCAGGTTTGCAGAACCTTTGACTTCGGCGAGTACTTCCAGGCCGTTCTTACGAGGCAGGTTCAGGTCGAGCAGTACCAGATCGGGACGCGTCACCTGGTCGCTTTCTGCCTTCCGTAGATAGTCGGTGGCTTCCACACCATCCCTTGCCACGGCGATATCCACAAGGGCGGAGGTTTCCTTTAAAGCCTCGCGAATCAGCCGGATGTCGCTCGGGCTATCCTCCACCAGCAATATTTGAAACGACCTCATTGCGAGAAATCCACAAGTACTTACTCTATGAGCAACTGTAGAGCCAATCCGGATAGCTCGTTAAGTTACTGGGAATAAAAGGGGAACCAGATAGTGCGAACAGTCATCCGGTAATAACTCGCGGTAGAAGAGGGCAAGAACGCAAAAAATGCTTGCACAATAGCCGACGGTAGACAGCGAGCATTGACATTCCGTTAAACTCCTTCTTATCATAAAGATTGCGCCAGATTGCTGGGTAGCTGGGGAGGCTTTTTGATCAAGCTCGACATTATCAATGAAGTGGTGAACCGAACCGGCATCACGAAGACCAAAGCGGAAATGGCTGTAGAAACTGTCTTCGACACTATGAAAAAAGCGCTCAGTGAGGGCGACCGCATCGAGTTAAGAGGCTTTGGGATCTTCAATGTCCGTCCACGCAAAACGGGAATCGGACGCAATCCCCGGACGGGCGCCGAGGTGGCCATTCCGCCTGGTAAAGCGGTCCGTTTCAAACCGGGTAAGGAATTGCAAACACTGCAGTAGGACATGTGTTTGAGCGGGGATTGACGGGCGCCAACGACCTGCCGCAAAACTTGCGGGAACCCAATTGGGAACCGGTCCGCAGCCGTGCGCGTTTGGCTGCCGGCCTTGGCTGGTGGTGGATAAATGCGCTGTTATTTGCTCTAACTTTTGTAACCACGACGCTTTTTGGCGCGGCGCTGGTTGAAAGCTTTGGCGCGGGGCGCGCCTTTGATTTGGATCTGCTGTGGGCGGACTATGTGCGTTTTTTTCATGGCGACATGAATCTGCTCCCCGGACTGCGCTTTTCGGCCCCACTGCTTTTAATCCTGCTGGCGCACGAGTTCGGGCATTTCGTCGCATGCCGGTATTGGCGAGTAGAAGCAAGCCTTCCGTACTTCATTCCATCGCCGAGCCTGTTCGGTACGTGGGGCGCATTTATCCGGATTCGCTCTCCGATTTACTCGCGCAAAGAGCTGTTCGATATCGGAGTCTCAGGCCCGATTGCCGGGTTTATCGTGTTGGCGCCGTTTTTGGTGGCAGGCGTCCTGCTTTCGCGTCCGCTGCCTGAGGGAGCGGCGCCGCAGTCATTCGTGCTGGGCACTCCGCTGCTGCTGCGGCTACTCGAGTGGATTCGTTTCGGTAGTCTGGAACCCTCGCGGATACTTCTTCACCCCATGGCGGTAGCCGGATGGGCAGGTTTGCTGGCCACGGCCATGAATCTGTTGCCGATCGGACAGCTAGACGGCGGCCATATACTTTATGCCGCGGGGGGCGAGCGATGGCATCGTATAGTTTCCCGCGCGAGCGTGCTGATGCTGGCGCTGCTGGGCTTTCTGTACTGGCCCTGGTGGATCTGGGCGCTTCTCATGTTCTTTCTCTTCCGGCGCCATCCGTTGGTCTATGACGAACGGCCTTTGCCGGCCGGCCGTGGAGCGCTATGTGCCGCAGCTGCCCTGCTGTTTGTACTGTCGCTTTCCATCGTGCCGATCCGCGCGTTGTGAACCGGCCTGCCCATGAAGATTTCGGCAACCATTATCACGTTCAACGAAGAACGCAACGTGGCGCGGGTAATCGAGAGTTTGCGCTGCTGCGACGAGATTCTAGTGCTCGATAGCGGCTCGAACGACCGGACGGTGGAAATTGCGAACAAGCTGGGGGCGCGCGTGGTGGAGGCCTCCTGGCACGGCTATGCGGCGCAAAAAAACATCGCGGCGCAGCTTGCCTCTCACGATTGGATACTGGCGCTAGACGCCGACGAAAGCCTCAGCGAGGCGCTGGAGGCCGAGATCTGGCAAATCAAGAAGAGCGGACCCAAATACGACGGCTTTACGGTCCCACGGCTAGCGCAGTATCTGGGGCGCTGGATCCTGCATAGCGGCTGGCATCCCGATCGCAAGGTACGCCTCTTCAATAAACACAAGGCGAAATGGGTGGGCGAGTTCGTACATGAATCGGTGCTGGTCGAGGGAACCGTGGGCCACCTGAATTCGAACCTGTTGCATTTTACGTGCAACTCGCTATCCGAGCACCTGCGCACGATGGACAACTACACGACTTTGGCGGCACAGGAGATTGCCTCTCAAGAAAAGAGCATCAGTTTTGCCAAGCTGCTGTTCGATCCGCCTTGGACTTTTTTCCGCACGTACGTATTGAAAGCCGGCTTCCTCGACGGCGTGGAAGGACTCGCCATTGCGTACATGGCGGCGCTCTATAATTTCGTGAAATATTCAAAAGCCCGAATGATGAGCCCGGGCCGGAAAGCGTGAGCGTGCGCGTATTGCACATCGACCTGGGGCGTGAGATGCGCGGCGGGCAGCGGCAGGTTTTGCTCCTGATGAGAGGATTGCGAGAGGCGGGCCACGAATCGATTTTGCTGGCGTGTGAAAATGCCGCGCTGTGGCGGGCAGCCGTGGATGCCGATTTCGTGGTCCACGCGGGGAAGTGGAGGAATCTCAGAAAGTATTCGAAGAGCGCCGATGTGGTACACGCGCACGATGCGCGCTCCCACACGGCGGCGGCGCTGGCCCTAACGGGAAAATTCGTAGTCTCGCGGCGGGTGGCATTTCCGGTGAGCCGTACGCGCGTGTCACGCTGGAAATACAGCCGGGCGGCGGGGTATCTTGCAGTTTCTCAATGCGCTGCCGAAGAATTGCTCGCTGCCGGGGTGCCGGCGGAGAAAATCGACGTTGTGTTCGACGGCGTCGAGCTGCCGGTTTGCCCGGCCCACTGGGGCATTGACTATCCCGCAGTTGCGCTCGCCTCTACGGACCCTGGTAAAGGGCGCGACCTGGTGGAACAGGCGGCCGCGGTGGCCGGAATTCCGGTTCATTATTCAAGTGACTTGGAAAGAGACTTGCGGCGCGCTTCCATGTTTGTCTACATCACGCGGTCGGAAGGATTGGGCTCGGCGGCGCTGCTCGCTATGAGCATGGGCATACCGGTTGTGGCGAGCCGCGTCGGCGGCCTTCCGGAAGCGATCGCCGATGGCGAATCGGGCATTCTGGTGGAAAACGACGCGGCGCATATCGCGCGCGCCATGCGGCGGATGATGGAAGATAACGCTTTCGCGGGGCGCTGCATTGCCGGTGCGCGGGTGCGGGTTGAGAAACTCTTCAGCCGCCAGCGCCTTGTAGAACGCACATTGAGCGCCTACCGGAAGGTGCTTGCCTGAAGTGAGCGCGGAAGCAGGCGTGGGCTATTTGATTCTGGCGGCCCTTTTCGGTCTGTTGTTCGGCAGCTTTCTGAATGTCTGCATTTACCGCCTGCCGCGGGATGTGTCGGTCGTTCTGCCGCGGTCGTTTTGTCCGGAATGCGGGGCGGGTATTCGCTGGCGCGACAATATTCCTTTGTTAAGCTATGTGGTTTTGCGGGGGCGCTGCCGGGATTGCGGAAAGGGCATTGGCATCCGCTATCCATTGGTGGAACTGGCGGTAGCGGTGTTATGGGTGCTGGCGATTTACCGCTACGGCTGGACGATCGCGGGATGGAAATGGGCGGTGTTCGAAGCCATTATGGTGGCGCTCTTCTGGACGGATTTGGAAGAGCGTCTTCTGCCCGATGAGTTTACCCTGGGGGGAGCGCTCGCCGGCCTGGTATTCGCGTTTTTTGTAATGGTTCCGGGCGCTGCGGGCGAACTTCTGTTGCCGGAGCGCACGCCGGTTGTGAGATCGTTGGTGAATGCCGGGTTGGCGGCTTTTTTCCTTGCCGGCCCGGTCTGGTTCATCGGCTTCGCGTATTCCCATTTGCGCAAGAAAGAGGGACTTGGGATGGGCGATGTGAAGCTGCTGCTGTTGCTAGGTGTATTTCTCGGGTTGGAAGACGGACTGTTGGCGTTGCTGATTGGCGCGGTGGCCGGAAGCATTCTGGGGCTGATCTATGTGCGCGCCATGCACAAGGATGCCGCTAGTTATGAATTACCCTTTGGAAGTTTTCTATGCGCTGGAGGAGCGCTAGTACCGCTGCTGATAAAAATATGACGCAAAGGCGTCTGCTTGATGTATTATAGGACTTTGTAATATGAAGGAACTTTTTAAGGTCCTCTCTCCCGGCGATCGGGACTGGGTTATCGCCTCGCGGCTCGATGCCGGCCGGCTGCCCGCCCATATCGCCATCATCATGGATGGCAATGGCCGTTGGGCGAAACAGCGGAATATCCCGCGCATCATGGGGCACCGCGCGGGCGTGAATTCTGTGCGGACCACGGTGGAGACTTGCGCGCAGCTTGGCGTAGAGGCGTTGACCTTGTACGCCTTTTCCGTGGAGAACTGGAAACGGCCGCGGGCCGAAGTAGAAAGCTTGTGGCGGTTGCTTCGTTTCTACCTGCGCAGAGAACTGGACAATCTCATGCGCAACAACGTCCGGTTGACCGCGATCGGCCGTCTGGAGGCGCTGCCGTCGGGGGCAAGAAAAGAACTCGAATCGGTTATTGCGAAAACGTTGGCGAACAGCGGGCTGCGTTTGAATCTGGCAATTAATTATGGCGGGCGGGCCGAATTGGTGGACGCTATGAATGCATTGCTCGAAAACGCCCGGTTGCGAGGGAAGTTGGATCGGCTGGAAGTGAGCGAAGATCTGCTCGGCGATTACTTGTATACCGCCGGCCTGAAGGATCCCGATCTCCTGATTCGCACCTCCGGCGAAATGCGAGTGAGTAATTTTCTGCTGTGGCAAATCGCGTATTCTGAACTATACGTGACTGAAACGTTATGGCCCGATTTTTCGCGTACCGATTTGCTGGAGGCATTGTACGAGTATCAAAATCGGGAGCGCCGTTTCGGCGGGCTCGCCCGCACGCCGGCTCCGCTGGTGGACGAAGCGGCCTTCGATTTTGAGGATGAAGCACTCGAACTTCCGGCGGTTTACTAGCAGATTATTCCGATCAAGTAGTAAGCGTGTGCCGCTCCCTCACGGTCGCGGTTCTTTTGGCTTAAGGAACCACGCGCGTAAGCAAGTGGCCGGAATAAGCGGCCTACGACGGTTATCTGCCACATGAGGCGGCTGATCACTGCGCTGGCGCTGATCGTAGTCGCGGCGTATCTCATCGGCTGGGCGCCCTACCCAGTGTTTGCCGGGGCGGCCGTCCTGATGGGGCTATTGTGCTATCGGGAATACGCGGGATTGGTTGCCGCGCATGGCATCCCACGATGCGGTCTGCTCGGTCTTCTGGCAGGCGTTTCGATTATTTTTTGTCCGCATGAGGCGCTAGCTATTACCAGCGCGCTGTTTGTTTGCGCGTTTGTCGCGGCGCTGCGCTTGCATAGCTTGCGCGACGTCCTGCCTGCGGTGGCATGCGAATTTCTGGGCTCGGTATACACATTTGCGCCCTGGCGTTTTTCAATCGACCTGCGCGCCGAGAGCAGACACCTGCTTTTTTTCGCACTGGCGCTGAACTGGATCGGCGACAGCGCCGCCTATTACGCGGGCAGAGCCTTCGGTAAACATCGCATGGCGCCCGTGGTGAGTCCAAAAAAAACTTGGGAAGGCGCAACTGCGTCGATCTTGGCTTCTTTGATTTTTGGAATTGTTTACTTGCATTATTCCGGATATGGTAGATGGTGGCAGGCTGCGATTCTTGCAGTAATCGGAAATATAGCGGGGCAATTAGGCGATTTGGCCGAATCGGCCATTAAACGTGGCGGCGGAGTAAAGGATAGCGGCTCCTTTTTGCCCGGCCATGGCGGCATGCTCGACCGTGTAGATAGCAGCTTATTTACACTTCCTGTGGTTTACTTATTAAATAAGGTAATTCTTTCGATATCGTAAATTTTCCCGTCATGCTATTCGATTAGTTGGCGCCCACAAAAGCGAAACCCAGCCGGATACTGCCTCATCTCACTGCTAAGAGGTGGGATCTTACAACAAAATTATGTCCAAAAAATACCTTTGTCTGGGCGCCATTGCACTTGGCGCACTCTGTATTGGCGCAAATGCACAGGATTCTGAATCGCGCCTTCCGGTGACGCTCGGCTTCAAAGTTGGCATTCCGGTCACCAGCATGTTTAGCGCGAGTAACACGGATTTCCTTAGTAACACAATTCCGGGTTCGAGCTATACAACGGCGATGCCCCGGTACACCTTCGGACTAACCGGCGAGTTCCGCTTACCTAGACAGTTCCGGCTCGAGGTGGACGGATTGTACAAACGCGCGGGTTTTGCGAATTCCGGCCCTTTCGCGGGCACCAGCGATAACTTCTATCAGAGCACGGGCTTGAATGTATGGGAGGTGCCCGTTCTCATCAAGAAAAACATATCGATCGGCTACGTTCGTCCGTTTATAGATATCGGCGCTTCCTGGCGGCATATTTCGGGTTTGACGCAGTACGCGTCGATTCCCGGCGTCAGCGGCGTGCAGATATCGCAAAATTCTCCGGCGTTCCATAATCGGAACTCCTTTGGCGGGGTTGCCGGCATCGGAATTGCGTTCAAGACGGGCCCGGTGACGCTAAGTCCCGAAGTTCGCTATACGCGCTGGGCGAATGAGTCGTTCCAGGCAAACGGACTGCGGACGAATCTCGATCAGGGAGATGTGCTGCTAGGGATTACGTTCTAACTGAGGGTCCGATTGCCAATCGGACGCAGGTTACCAAGGTGCCCCACAAAGCTGGTGAGTTAGTGAATCGTGCGGGATTTGCGATTCATGTAATCCATTAGTAAGTAATTGCCAAGGGTGTAAGGCGTTGTAAAATACGCCTTACCCCGGCACATTTGCGTCACTTTGTGGATAAATTGCACTAAGCCATAGTCGCTTGCCAGCATAAACGTGTTAATAAGTATTCCACGTTTTTTGCAGCGCGCGACTTCTTCGAGCGTCTGACTAATGACGAGCGGATCGAGTCCGAAGGCGTTCTTATAGATACGTCCATCGGGTAGAGTCAGCGCCGACGGCTTGCCGTCGGTAATCATGACGATCTGCTTCATGTCTTTCTTTTCCTGCGCAAGGAGGCGCTGCGCCAAAATCAAGCCATCTCGCGTGTTTGTATAGTATGGGCCGACTTGCACGCGCGCCAGGTCGGCGAGACGCAGTTCTTCGGCAGAATCATGAAAGAGTACGCAGCGGAGCGAATCGCCCGGATATTGCGTGCGAATCAGATGGGAGAGAGCGAGCGCTACTTTTTTGGCGGGAGTAAACCGGTCTTCGCCATAAAGAATCATGCTGTGGCTGCAATCGAGCATGACCACGGTCGCGCAGGAGCTTTGATATTCAGCCTGATGGACGTGCAGGTCCGCATATTCGAGCTCGAGCGGCAGCTTCAGCCCTTCCCGTTGGAAGGCGGAAAACAGCGTCGCGCTTACGTCCAGGTTCATGACGTCGCCGAATTCGTAGGGCTTGGCTCCACCGCTTGCGTCGATGCCGGTGGCCAGATCGCGCGTATCGTGAGCGCCGAAGCTCGATTTGCCGAGTGAGCCGAGAAGGTCCTTCAGCGTTTTAAACCCGAGAAAATCAATGGCTTTATCGGTCACTTCAAAACGCAGGTGACTCTCGGGCCCACCTGCTCCGCCGGGGGCTGACGGAGAATCGGGCGGCTTTCCTTCCGTATTGATATAGCCGGCGTTTTCGAGTTTATCGATCAAGCGATCGAGCAAGGAATTCCGCTGATCAGCGGATAACTGCTGCAACCGTTGACGCATCTCTTCGAGATGCTCCGGATCGAACAGATCCCCGCTTTCGAGGGCGCGCTCAATGGCCTGTTTGAGCTGTTCGAGCGTGTGCTGATTCAATTCCGAAAATTGAAGATATGGATTCTGAAAGCCGCTTTGTAAAAAATA
Source organism: Bryobacteraceae bacterium (assembly GCA_025924475.1). Lineage (GTDB taxonomy): Bacteria > Acidobacteriota > Terriglobia > Bryobacterales > Bryobacteraceae > Bog-105. Next base: position 13,400 of record JAICIH010000013.1, on the reverse strand, counting down.
ATCCGCGAGCGCCTTCAGCAAGTCCTCCATCTCGATGCCGAGATCTTCCTCGGAGAATTTCGAGTAGGAGATGCGCCGCATAGATTTGCTCCTGTTCGCTAGTTCAGATTCCGGCGGCCACTTCCGGGCCCGCCGTTGCCACGCCTAGGCTCATAGGAGCGGCGCTGGTCGGGTTCCTCGCGCGTCATGCGCTCGCCGGCAACAAACTCGAGCTCTTCATTCCGGCTGATGCGCCGATGAGCGTAGAGGCCTTCTAAAATAAATTCGCCGGCGGAGGCTCGGAGCGCGTCGCTTTCGCTGTCCCCCAGCCCTAGCTTTTTAGTGAACGGCAGCAACTCCTGAATGCGGGAAAGCTGCTCGATGATGTAGTGGGCGGGCTGATCCTCCTCAAGCCGCAGGGAGCCGCCGAGCTCGAACCACTGAACCACCTGGCGCAGATTGACGGAATCGAAATAAGAGCTGTAGACTTTTCCAACGGCGTTGCGAATCAGCTCGCGCGCCACCGCGTCGCCGCCCTTCAACTCGCCTTCATATTCGAGCTCCAGCTTGCCGGTAATCGAAGGCAGCGCCGCATAGAGATCTAGAATCCGGGGCACAGCCTGCGCGTCTCTGGATTTCAGCGCGCGCCGCTCGGCGTTCGAAATCACGTTTTCTAAGACGGAGATGGGAAGCCGCTGCGACACCCCCGAGCGTTTATCGACGCGCTTATCGTCGCGCGCAAGAAACGCGATTTGCTCGATGACTTCGTGAATATAGGGAGGAACTTCCAGCTCGACCGGCGAGCGGCGCGCCGTCCAGGCTTCCTGCCGCGTAATCGCGATGCCTTGCGAGAGCGCCATGGGGTAATGCGTGCGGATCTCGCTTCCGATGCGGTCCTTGAGCGGCGTGATGATCTTGCCGCGCGCGGTGTAATCTTCGGGATTTGCTGTAAAAACGAGAGAAACATCGAGCGGCAGACGAACGGGATAGCCTTTGATCTGCACGTCGCCTTCCTGCATGATGTTGAATAGACTGACCTGGACTTTGCCGGCGAGATCGGGCAGCTCGTTGATCACAAAAAGGCCGCGATTGGCGCGGGGCAGCAGCCCGTAGTGCATGGTCAACTCGCTCGAGATATTCTGTCCCGTGCGCGCCGCTTTGATCGGATCAATGTCGCCGATCATATCGGCAATAGTGACATCGGGTGTGGCGAGCTTTTCGACGTAGCGCTCTTCGGCGGAAAGCCAGGCGAGCGGCGTCTGGTCTCCCAGGGCGGCAACTCTGTCCCGGCAGGCTTTGCAGATCGGATGTAGCGGATGGTCGCGGATCTCGCAGCCGGCCACGTACGGCATGCGCGCATCGAGAAGCCTTGTCAATAAACGCGCCAAACGTGTCTTAGCTTGGCCGCGCAGGCCGAGCAGGATGAAGTTGTGGCGCGAGAGAATCGCGTTGATGATTTGGGGTATGACGGTGTCGTCATAGCCCATGACACCAGGAAATAGGGTTTCGCCACGCTCCAGTTTGCAGATCAAATTGGCTCGCAGCTCATCCTTCAGTGTGCGGTCCGGCGGGTGCTGATCAAAGAATCGGCTGGCGCGGAGCTCGCCCAGCGTTTCAGGCAAGTCGGAGTGAGGCATGTAGGACTCGGGCGTTAGCTTTTCTGCCTCAAGTCTACCAGTGCGCCGCAGGGATTGAATTGTGATATGTTCTCGGATCGTGAGAAGCCGGGAAGTGACAGCCGTGGATTATCAGCTCAACTGGCGCAAGTTGCAGCAGGTCGGCTTGAACGCCTACGAGGCCCGCTCCTATCTGGTGCTGATGGGGCATCCGCAGTTTAAGGCACTGGAGCTGGCGGCGCGCGCCCACGTTCCACGCCAGAAGATTTACGAAGTATTGGATAGCCTGGTAGAAAAGGGTTTCGCGCAAGTGGTTCAGGAAAGGACGAAACTGTTCTCGGCCATCGATCCGAGCCTGGCGATTCCGGGCTATCTGGCGCGGCGCGGCAGAATGCTGCAAAACGAGCTGACGGAGCAGGCGCGCCTGGCCAGCGGGTTGATCGATGACCTGAAAACCGCATTCGTTGAAGGCCAGGACGGGCGCGGCACGTTGGATTTTCTGAGCCTGGTGAGCGACCCGACCCAGATCGCGGTTCATTACCGCCGCATGCTCACCACAGTGAGCAATGAGTACGCCGAGTTCTCACGGCCACCGTTCGCAGTCGATCCGCTGGATGAGCAGATGGTAAAGGACGCCGCCGGCCGTAACGTGAAATGCCGGCTGCTGATCGAAGCTGGACCCATCGATGACGAACACCGCGGACGTCTGGACGACTATCGCGCGTCGGGCATCGAAATCCGATTTGTGGAGCGGCTGCCGCTGAAAGTGGCGCTTTTCGATGGAAAGCGCGGGCTGGTGGCGCTGCTCGATCCGGTGCGAACGCGGCCTTCCTGGACCGCGGTGGTTTTCGAGCACGAAGGCTTTGCGGAAGCTATGGCGGGACTGTTTGAAAGCTACTGGTGCCGCGCGCGTTGAGATCTAGACGCCTACTGGTTCGCCGGTAGCTCTGAGCCTTCGCCCTTATACGGCCATTCCTTGTAAGTAAGGGTCTCGCGCTCGCGTTGCCCGGCCGGCACTTTGTTCACCTTCAAATTTTCGAGTAAGTGAACGCCGGTCTTTCCGGCAACCGCGATATCGAGGTCGCCGTCGCCATCCAGATCTTCCGTTATGAATTGCGTTCCGCCCGCAGCCGTGCCGTTCACCGAAATCGGCACGCGCGTGAAATTGCCGGCGCGATCGATTTTGTAGTAGTAGATTACCAGCGGATCATAAGAGCCTGGATCTCTGCCGTTGTGCCCGCGATACCGCTTAGCGGCCAACAGGTCCATCTGCCCGTCGTCATTGATATCTACGAGCTTGAGCACGTGTACCTGCGAGAACGATTCATCGATCGTGTGCTTGTTCCATTCGCCTTTTGCGCCTTGCTCGAGCCAATATAAGCCGTAACTATGGCCACGGCCGTAAATCACGTCGGTTTTTCCGTCGTGGTTCACGTCATAGCCGATAATCGGAAATCCGGACTCGCCGAGTTTCCAGTCTCCGTGCCAGTCCCATTTGTCCTGATTGGCATCGATATTCCGGAACCAGCCAAAAGGCGTCAGGAGGTCGTTCTTGCCGTCGCCATCGATGTCCGCGATCCCGACACCATGGCCATCTTGCTCCGGTCCGCCGGCTTTGTGGACCTTCGGCTCCGCGCCCGAAAAGTCGACCCAAATCACTCCTGATCGTCCGTAGTGACCGAGGGCTAACTCCGGCTTGCCGTCGCCGTTCAGGTCCGCCATCCATCCGCCTTCGGTTTTCACCGTGTGTGCGATTAGGTGGCGCTGCCAAAGAACGCCGGCTTTCTTGGGATTCTCGTACCACCACAGCCCATCGCTTTGCCAGCCCACGGTCACCACATCGGGTGCGCCGTCGTGGTTGACATCCACTATCCACTCTCCGCAATCGGAAACGAATTCCCCGGTAATTTCTACAGTGCGATATTGCTGCCGCTTCCATTCGCCGCCATTGGGACCGGGATTCTCATACCAATAAGCTCCGCTTACCAGATCGGTGCGCCCATCGCCGTTCATGTCGATAGCGCCAATCCCTTCGGCATGATCGAACCCCAAGCGATGCGAAAAGAATTGCAGTTCCGGCGACCCGTTCGGGCCATTCCCGCGTTCCCGATTCAATTGTGCGTAGGCCGCCGTAGCGGCCAGCAGGACGAAAACCATTCCGCGCATCATAGGATTCAGAGGGTAGTGTATACCGCGTGTGGCTAAATTGAGGAGTGGGTTCGCTTTCCGTACGGCGTAAATTCGCTTTGATGATCATTGCAGTGGTGGCTTCCGAACCAGCTTGCTTAGTGCGCAAGCGCATCGTCAAGCCGCCGGGCGCCAAAGAAAACAAGCCGCTCCTGAGCGCCACCAAAGAGGAATTGATCCAGCGGATTCGGAATGTTTACGATCCCATTCAATCGTTCAATTTGAAGGTCGATATGGCGCCCTCGGTAGGAAATCTCTATGGCGGCACGGTGACCGACTACACCAGCATCATCGGTTACGTTCTCTTCCGTAAGCCGGACCAGATGCGGGTGATCGGCCTCGAGCCTGCCATTCACGGTACGGCGTTCGACATGGTTTCGACAGGCAACGACTTCCGCGTATCGATTCCACTAAAGAATCGATTCTTCGAAGGGCGCAACGACGCTCCGCCGTCGGCTACGGAAAATAAGCTCGAAAACCTGCGACCCGCGGCGTTTTTGACGGCTCTTCTGATACGCCCGCCCGATCCCCAGCTGGATATAACGATGTTCGTCGACGATACCAACGAAACGACAGCGGTTTACATTCTGATGATGGTCCGGCGCTTTGGCGACGAGCTGAAGCCGATTCGGAACGTTTATTTCGACCGGTACACGCTCGATATCGCGCGCCAGAAAACCTTCGATTCCGATGGCTACATCACCAGCGACACTACCTATACAAATTGGAAGGACCACAACGGAATCAAATTTCCGGATATCATTGACATCCAGCGGCCGAAGGACGGCTACGAAGTGAATCTGAAGGTGCTGGATTTGAAACTGAACACGCCAGACATAACCGCCGAAAAATTCATTCTCAATCCGCCAGCCGGCGCCGAAGTGCGGACACTGGAATAGTGACACGGCGCGGCTTGCTGTCGGGAGCGGCAGCGGCGAGTGTGTCTCGCCGAATTGCCGCCGGTGAGCCCGCCGATTGGACGCTGTGCGAAGCCGCGCACGCGTTGAAGCGCCGCGTGATTTCGTCCAGAGAGCTGACCGAACATTGTCTGGCGCGGATTCATAAGTACGATAAAACTCTCAACACGTTCATCACGCTGACCGAGGAATCGGCTCTGCGGGAAGCCGCCGCTTGCGATGCGATGCGCGGCGCCGGCCCGCTGCATGGGATCCCGATCGCGCTGAAAGATAACATCGATACACGCGGCGTGCGCACGACCGCCGCGAGCCGCGTTTTTCAGAATCGCGTGCCTTCCGAAGACGCCGAAATTGTTCGACGCCTCAAGCTAGCGGGTGCGGTGTTTCTCGGTAAGTTGAATCTCGATGAATTCGCCTTTGCCGGCACCGGAACCACCAGCGCTTTTGGTCCGGTCCACAATCCCTGGAATCTCGAGCGAATTAGCGGCGGCTCCTCGGCGGGCTCGGCCGCGGCCGTTGCCGCCGGACTTTGCTTTGGCTCGGTGGGAAGCGACGATGGAGGCTCCGTCCGTATTCCGGCTTCGTTCTGTGGCGCCGTAGGCTTTAAAACTTCCTATGGACGGGTCAGCACGCGCGGTGTGATCCCTTCGGCTTACTCTCTCGACACCATTGGGCCGATTACTCGCTCGGTCGAAGACGCGGCAGCCTTGCTCCAGGTCCTCGCCGGATATGATCCCAACGATGCAATCGTCCTCGACAAGCCCGTACCCGATTACTCCGCGGCGCTGGCCAGACCCATCCATCACCTGCGGGTGGGTATCCCGCGCGATTACTTTTTTGAGCAGCTTGATCCGGATGTCGCCCGGCTCGTCGAAGATGCCATCGCCGTCTTACGTCCCCATGTAAGAAGCATTCGCGATGTAATATTGCCACGCTTCGAATTTGTAAAAGCCGGCAGCTATGATGTCGAGCTTTATCATTATCACAAACCTTTCTTCGATAAGTCGCCGGAGCTGTATCATCCGTGGTCGCGCCGGCAGCTAGAAAGCCTTAAGAGCGTGACCGCCGTTGGCTATGTCGAGACATTGAAGCGTTTGCGGGAATGCCGCCGCGATATCCGGCGCGTATTCGAGAACGTGGATGTGCTGTTATTGCCGACCATGCGCGAGCCGGCTCCGCTGCTTTCGAAAACCCTCGACGAAACACACCGGAAGCCGCCCAGTAATGTCAGCGCATTCAATCGTTTCGGAACGCCCGCCCTAAGCATTCCCTGCGGCTTTTCGCGAGAAGGCCTCCCCGTAGGTTTACAGATAGTGGGGCGGGCTTTTGACGAGGCGAGCGTGCTTACCGTCGGCTATCGGTATCAGCAAGCCACTTCATGGCGAGAAAGTCTTGACTCCAAACTAAAATTGACATATCCTTGAAAACGCTTGCAAGGGCTTCGCTAGCCCGTGCATTCCACCAGGGGGTTCTATGTCGAAGTGGTCTGGGACCGCGTTCCTGACGCTATTGGTCTTTCTTTTCTTCTGTCCGCAGAGCGCCCGCGCGCAAAGGCAGGGGACAATTTCCGGGCTCATAACGGATAAATCAGGCGCTCCTGTGCCGAATGCGCAGATTAAGTTGACGAACGAAGCGACCGGCTTGAGCCGTAACTTCGTGAGTAACCAGTCGGGCAATTATGATATGCCGGCCGTGGTAATCGGTAAGTACACAATCGAAGTAAGCGCGCCGGGCTTCGCCGACTATAAACAAACGGGAATCAACGTCAACGTGGACGATCGGCTACGCATCGACGCGCAGCTCGAGCTTCGCAGCGTGCAGGAAACCGTAGTCGTGCAGGCAGATACCGTGCATATCCAGGCGGAAGACGCTACCGTCGGGCAAGTCGTGAATAGCCAGCAGGTAGAGGCATTATCGGTAAATGGCCGAAATTTTACGTCTTTGGCGGCGCTTGTCCCGGGTGCGTCGTCCACCCAGCCGGCGCTCAATACACCCGTGGGCGTCACGTCGAATACCGGCATTTCATTCAACGGCATGCGCCAGAGTAACAACGTGTGGCGCATGGATGGCCAGGAGGACTATGACCGCGGCTGCGGCGGCTGCGTCGTCGTGCTGCCCTCGGTGGAAGCAATTAACGAGTTTAAGGTCGAGACTTCGAATACCTCCGTCGATACCGGTTTCGGGAACGCGGGACAGATCAACGTGACCACTAAGTCGGGTAGCCGGAACTTCCACGGAACGGCGTGGGAATACCTCCGCAATGAGGATTTCGACGCCAATAACTTTTTCACTAACCTGAACGGGCAGCCCAAGCCTCCGCTGCGATTTAACGTGTTTGGTTACAATCTCAGCGGCCCGGTATTTATTCCAAAGTTGTATCCGAGAAGCAAATCGCGAACATTTTTCTTTTTTAATGAAGAATGGCGCAAATTGAGACAGGCGAGCATATTTAATACGCCGGCTCCGACCGCGGCCGAGAGAACAGGAGATTTCAGCGCATTCCTGCCTAACGGTGCAATCTACGATCCGCAAACCAATCCCAAAATACCGTTTGCCGGAAACAAAATTCCGGCCAATCGCATCGATCCGAACGCCGCGATATTAGCCGCACCGAATTTTATCTTTCCGCTGCCGACGAACGGCAATAACTTCGCACAGTCGTTCTCAGTGCCAACCAACTTGCGCGAGGAGATCGTTCGGGTGGACCACAGCTTTACCGACCGCGAGCAGGTCTTCTTCCGCTTCATCGATGAAACCAATAATCAAAACTTCACCAACAATCTGTGGTCGTCGTCCAGTTATCCGACTACGACCACGCTGCTGGTAAACAAGCCGAGAATGTATTACGGCGCGCTCACTTCGGCGATTTCGCCCAGCACCGTGAATGAAGCATCTGTCGGTTACACAAAGCAGCCGCTCGATCTGAGCCTCAACGGAAATTATCAGCGTCCTGCCGACCTCCACATCCCGGAACTGTTCCCGGAGAACCGGGCCAACCGGCTGCCGAATATCGCGCTCGTAGGGCCCACATTGAACACGCAGTTCGATCTCGCTTCCTGGCCGTGGACGAATGCTCTGGAAACCTGGGTATTCGAAGATAAATTTACCTGGACCCGTTCCAACCACACGATGACCTTCGGCGCCATTTACATGAACTTCGACAAACAGCAGGACCTGTTTGGCAATACACAGGGCGCATTCCGCTTCGACGGCAGCTCCACAGCCGGTCCTGGTTCCAAGGGCAACGAATTCGCCGACTTTCTGCTGGGCAATGCTTTTCAATACAGCGAGCTACAGGCGCAATACTCGCCGAATTACATCAGCCGAAGCATCGGCATCTATGCACACGATTCCTGGAAGGTGTCCCCGCGCCTGACGGTGACGCTCGGCCTGCGCTGGGACGGCTTCCCCCACGCCTATGAAGAAAAGGATCGCGTCTCTTCCTTCTATGTCAATCTCTACGATCCTTCTCAAGCGCCGCAGATCGATGCGAGCGGGCACATCGTACCGAATACCGGCAATCTCACGAATGGACTAGGATTGGCTGGAAAGAATGGAATCCCGCGCGGCCTGGTCCAGAATCATTGGAATTTGTTTGAGCCGCGCATTGGAATTGCCTGGAGGCCAAAAGGCGAAGACACCGTCTTCCGCATCGGTTATGGCATTTACTATGAGCGGGTACAGGGCAACGACATCTATAACGTTGCGCCGAACCCGCCCTTCAGCAGCACGGTCACTATCTTCAATACACTGCTAAGCAATCCGGCTGGTACATCGGGTGCTACGCTGCTTCCTGCCGCGCTGCAGGTGTATGATCCCGCCTATCCGACCGCGCAAGTGCAGCAATACAATGCAGGCGTGCAGCGGCGTCTGGGACGCGGAGTCGTCGCCACCGCATCGTTCGTCGGAACAAAGGGTACGCATCTCTCCGATTCACGTAACATCAACCAGCCATTTCCGGCCGAGGCCGCTCAGGTGTTGGCCGGCGTTAACGTGAATCGAGTTCGTCCTTACCCGGGCTACGCGCAGATCAATCAATATTTCAACGGCGGCAATTCGAACTACAATTCCCTGCAGGCCAGCATCCGAACCGACCAGTATCATGGCCTCACTCTGCAAGGCTCTTATACGTACTCGCACGCGATTGATGACGTGAGCGGCGATGTGCCAGGAGGTACTGCGCATCAGGATGCCTACCGCGCGTTTCTGGAGCGAGGGAATTCCAACTACGACCGGACACAAATGTTCATTCTGAGCTACGTGTACGATATTCCCACTCCTTGGCAAAACGGTTTTGTGCGGGCGTTGCTCGGTCACTGGCGGTTATCGGGGATCAGCAGTTTTCAAACCGGAACTCCCCTGAACATCACGATGAGCGGCGATAACGCCGGCATCGGTGTCAGTGGGAATCCATACCGGCCCGATCTGGTAGGAGATTGGGCGGGCGACGGTACACGGCAAGATTTCTTCAATAAGAATGCATTTGCGCAGCCGGCTAAAGGAAATTTTGGCAATGCCGGACGCAACGTGGTGCGCGCCGCCGGAATCAATAACACTGACGCCAGCCTGTTCCGGACATTCCCAGGTATCCTCAAAGCGGAAACGAGTGGACTGGACTTCCGTGCCGAGTTCTACAACATTTTCAACCATACGCAGTTCAACGCCTACGGGACCGCTTTTGGCGTCGGGAACTTCGGGCAAGCCACCGGCGCGCGAGATGCGCGAACGATTCAATTCGGATTGCGGCTGTATTTCTAAATTCGCTACGATCCTGCTGCTGCTTTGCCTTTCGGCAAACGGTCAGACCGCGGCTTCTGCGGCTTCTCTTAATGCAGAGGGGGGCCGCGCTCTCACTACCGGCGATGTGGCGGCGGCGCTTCAAAAATTCCACGCAGCCGCCCGCCTCGATCCGGCCGACCCGGAAATTCAACTCAATCTGGGATTAGCTCTCCTCAGGGCAGGGAAGCTGGCCGATGCGTTGGCGCCGCTTCAGAAGGCTGCTCGCTCTCCAGCTTCCTCATCCCAGGCGCACATGTTGTTGGGTGTGGATTATTTTGAATCGCGCCAGTACGCAAAAGCGATCGATGAGCTAAAGAACCTGCAAAACAGCGCACAGCAGGATCGCGTGCTCTACATGCTCGAAGAGAGCTATCGATTAACCGGGAATAAAGCCGCGGCCAGAGATGCCTTCCGCGAGATCGACAGCCGCTTTCCTGATTCCGCCTGGACACATTTTCTGCTCGGCTCGGCCTATGAAAGCCAGCAGCAGCCGGAAAAAGCGATTGCCGAATATCGCGAAGCCGTCAATAAAGATCCGGCAATTCCCAACGCGCGTTTTGCGATCGGCTATCTCTACTGGCGGCAGCAAAACCCCGAACAAGCTAGCGCATGGCTCGAACAGGAAGCCCAGCGCGGATGTCATAGCCTTGCGAATTTTTATTTGGGTGAAATCGCGCGCGGCAATAAAGATGCCGCTAAAGCCGAAGGGTTTTACCAGCGTGCCATCTCCTGCGATCCCTCGAACGCCGATGCGCATTTACGTCTTGGCGTTGTCCTGGCCGATCAAAAACGTTATCGCGAAGCGCTCATTGAGCTAAAGAAGGCGGTGGCTCTCTCGCCGGATCAAGCGACGCCTCATTATCATTTGGGAGCGCTGTACCGCCAGATGGGCCGCAAAGCGGAGGCTGATGCCGAGTACCGCAAAGTGCGCGAAATCCACGCCATCACGGATAATGGCGTCGATGTAACCGGAGCGGCGAAGCCTTGAAGTGGGCGCTAGGATTGATTGCTCTTCCGCTTTCTGCCGCGTATGTGGGATCGCAGGCCTGCAAACCGTGCCATCCATCCGAGTTCGATCGGCAAACCCGCTCGCACCACGCCCAGGCGCTGCGACCCGTCGCCGAGAGCCCGCTACGGGAATTCGCGATGGACAAGATCGAATGGGCTTTCGGCGCAGGTGCGCAAGGCATCACGCCGGTCGGCCGGCTCAATGGTCAATACTTCGAAGGCCAATTGTCCTATTACTCGCGCCTGCACGGTCTGGCCACTACGTTCGGCCACCCGGAGCATCCTACGAGTCCGATCGCGAAACTCGGTATCTTGCAAGATAACCGGACCATCACGCATTGCTTTAGCTGCCATGCCACCAACGTCCTTCCCACGGCAGACGGCCCAGACCTCACAGCGATGCAGCCGGGCGTGCAGTGCGAACGTTGCCATGGACCCGGAAGCGCGCATGTCGCCGCGCCGGCCCGAGGGCAGTTATTGAATCCGGGACGTCTGGCGCCGGCTGCGCAGGCGCAAGTCTGTGGCGAGTGCCATCGCGTGGCGGGCCCCGACACCGGCGATGAACCGGAGCTCGAAAACCCGGTGAACGTGCGATTCGCGCCGATCGGCCTTATGGCGAGCCGCTGTTTTCGCGAAAGCAAAAAGCTGGCTTGTACCACCTGCCACAATCCGCACGAAAATGCGCGTCCGCGCACCGATGATTCGTACAACCGCGTGTGCAAGAGCTGTCACTCCGCCGGTAAATCCCACGCACATGTTTCGAGCGCAGGAGATTGCCTGGGTTGTCATATGAAACAAGCCTCGCTGGGGCCGTACTTGCGCTTTACTGATCACCGTATCCGTGTGTATTCACTCGGCCCGTAAGGCTACCATCGGATCGACGGACGCAGCCCGCAACGCCGGAGGCAGCGCCGCGCTCAAGGCGGCCACAACGAGCAGGAGGATCGTGATGGTGAGTGTGAGCGGATCGAAAGCCGTAACGCCATACAGCATGCTCTGAACCAAGCGAACGGCGAAAAATAGCGCTACTCCGCCTAAGACCACGCCGGCCAGTAACAGCCCGAGCGCCTCGCGCAGCACCATGCGCAGCACACTTGCCCGCCGGGCGCCCAGCGCCATACGCACGCCGATTTCTCCGGTCCGCTGCTCGACGCTTGCTGCGAGCAGGCCATACAGCCCGAGAGCGCTGAGAAACAATGCCAGCCCCGCGAACAGATTGCTCGTGGCTGTGATCAGGCGCTGGCTGCCAAGCGCGGCGTCCATCTGATCGCGCAAAGTAGCGAAAATCACGAGCGGCACGGAAGGAGCAATTTCGCTAAGCGCTTTCCGATAACCGGCAACCGCATCGCTGCGCGTCGCCGAATTCATCAGAAAGACCAGATTGCCGGCCTGGTCCACCATTTGAGGAGTGATTGGAAAGTAGATCGTGCGCGGAGGTGCCGCACGTACATTCGAGAACTTTGCGTCCTCCGCAATACCGATCACGCGGCAGCTCACCGGTTCGGGAAAATCTTTGGAATCCATGCTTCGGACATAGCGTCCCATCGCCTCTTGGTGCGGGAAGAAGAAATTCGCAGCCGCGCGATTCAAAATGCAGATGTTCCTGCTACGTTCGTTCCTTTGAAACTCGCGACCTTCCAGAATGTGTGTGTTCATCGTGCGAAAGTATCCGGGGCCGACGTTGTTATACGGCATATGCGAATCTTCGGGCGGGTCGGGATTTCCGGTGACGGCCTGAAAACGGCTGGCAATGTCGACGCCAGTCATGGGTGTCTGCTGAGTAACCGCCGCCGCGCGCATTCCGGGCATCTGTTCGAGACGATCCACCATGCGCTGGTATAAATCGAGCTTGGCGTCGCCTTTCTGCGGGAGGAGATTGAAGCGCGCGGTTTGAATTGTGACGTGATCTACGTCAAAGCCGGTGCGATCGTTGTGCAGGTGATTGAGGCTTTGCGAAAGCAGTGTGGCGAGCGCCACCAGGATCAGCGACAACGCCACTTGCAGAGGCACAAACGCGCGTCCGGCAACCTGCTTACGGCTGCCGCCGGCCGTACGCGAACTCAGCAGAACCGCGGGATCGGATCGACCGGCTCTCCAAGCAGGCCATGCACCAAATAAAAGCGTCGTTGCCACGGCGCACGCGCCAGTGACCCAGAACACTGTGTGGTCGGGATGCACGTTAATAGGGGAGCCCATCATCGGATCGCGGAAGAAGCCGAGCAACAATGGACTGCCGTACCAGGTTGCGACAGCGCCCAGCACGCCGCCCACAAGCGCAATCACGAAACTCTCGGTCAAATACTGCCGGATCAGACGCCAGCGCGCCGCGCCGATAGCCGTTCGCACCGCGAACTCGCGCTGGCGCGCATATACTTTCGAAAGCATGAGCCCACCCACGTTGACACAGCAGAGTAGCAACACCACCGCCACCAGCCCTTGCAGCAGAAACAGCGGCTCGGAATAGACAGAAGCAGAATAGGTCGGCAATCCGTCGCGCGCGGACCGTACCTCCAAACTGGCTTTCTGAAAGTATGCGAACTGTTGATACCGGACTGGAATGAATCGACGGAACAGCTCTTTCTGATGAAAATCCACTTCGTTCGCTGCTTGGCGGATAGTTGTTCCATCCTTCAAACGGCCAATGGCAGAGCACAGGAACATCCAAGCCGGCGAATCGATATCCAGGTGCTGGGTCAGGAGCGGCTTTGCAAATTGCAAGGGCAAGTACACTTTAACGTCTGCCCCAAGCCGAACACCCTGAAAAGCGGGCGGCGTGACGCCCACCACGGTCACCGGAACATTCGAAATAGTGATGTGCTTTCCAGCAATGTCCGGGTCCGCTCCAAAATGTTCGCTCCAGAAACCGAAGCTCAGTACTACGGGCCAACCCTGCGCCGGCCCACCCCGAACATCG
>JAICIH010000012.1 GCA_025924475.1 Bryobacteraceae bacterium | reverse complement strand
TCCCGAAGAATTCGAACGCGCCACACAAGTCACGTATCTGGGGCAAGTCTACGGAACCATGGCGGCGCTCAAACGCATGAAACCGCGGGACCGCGGATCGATTGTGCAGATAGGCTCCGCGCTTGCTTACCGTTCCATTCCGCTGCAGTCTGCCTATTGTGGCGCTAAGCACGCGGTGATCGGGTTTACCGATTCGATCCGCTCTGAATTGATCCACGATGGCAGCAAGGTTCACATCACGGTGGTACAACTTCCGGCCATGAATACGCCTCAATTCAGTTGGTGCCGGACGCGTCTGCCGCGCCACCCACAACCTGTGCCGCCTATTTTTCAGCCCGAAGTTGCGGCGCGGGCGGTGGTATGGGCGGCAACGCATAAGAGGCGGGGAGTGTACGTCGGCTGGCCAACCGTGAAGGCCATTTATGGGCAGGAAATTGCGCCATGGTATGCCGATCGTTATCTGGCAGAGCATGGCTATGACGCTCAGCAGACATCCGAACCTGTCTCGCCCGGACGTCCGGATAATTTGTTCCAACCCGTGCCCGGCAACTACGCCGCGCATGGCGTTTTCGGCAAACGGGCGCGCCGTTTCAGTTTGCAAAATCTGTTTAATCTCTCGCCGTACCGCGACGTCGCCATCGCGACCGGTGTCGCGGCTTTGGCCGGAATGGCTTTGATCGGCCGAAAAGGAGAGAGCCTCAGATGAACACGACTGAATCCTTTTTCTAAAGGTGTCTTCACCCGGCGCTCCCTGGAAGCGGCTGCGGCGGCAGCCGCTTCGGCCCTCGAACCCGCTGCCCGCGCGCATAAGAGCATGGCTTGCGCTGGCTTTAGCCTGGTCGGCCGCTTTCGTCGATGTCATAGGCTGGCTGGTGATTTATCACGTCTATACGGCTCATATGACCGGCAACACGTCAGCCCTAGGAATCGCACTTGCCGACCACAACTGGACGCAAGCCTTGCACCACGCCTGGCCTATCTTGCCTTTTGTACTTGGTCTACTTTTTGGCGCGACGACAACGGCCTGGGCGCGGCGAATGCATTGGCATTCTTCTTTCTCTATTGCGCTGGTGACCGAGATTTTGCTTCTGGTCTCGTTAGTCTGGTTCGGCGCGCGCTACTCGACGGGCGGTCAACTGACTGCTGCTTCTGCCGCGCAGTTTTATTTTCTGCTCTCGCTGCCGTCCGCGGCGATGGGCCTGCAAACGGTCACGGTAACTCGCGTGGCAGGGTTGCGCGTCTATACGACTTACCTGACCGGCTCACTTACGAAATTCGCGGAGGCGATTGCCCATTACGCGTTCTGGTTCTACGATCGCACGCACGGGCGATCCCGGAAGCGGCTTTGCGCAGCGCTTCGGATTACACCGCGGCAACGCTTCGCAAGGCACGCTGCACTAACAGGCGGTTTGTGGGTCGCCTATCTGGCAGGCGCCGTTTGCGGTGTTTTATTAAAAGAGCGCTACGCTCTTCCGGCGCTCTGCTTCCCGATCACCATATTGGCGATCGCAACGATAATCGACCTAGTTCGGCCCGTAGCCGCGGCCGATGAGCCGAGACCTTGGGACGATTCCTAAGCGCAGGGCCGGTTTTGGACACCCTCCACTTTAGTATGGTATGACTACAAATCGGTATCCTGTTTAATCGGAATGTCGAATAAGCCAGCGCAGGCCTTACTCCCATTAGAGATCCGCACGGCGACTCCTTCGAGCGTGCGCGCCGTCAATCGTTCCATCATGCTGGAGTTGATCCGGCGGCATTATCCGATTTCGCGAGCGGATTTGGCGAGACTGACGGGAGTATTTCGAAGTAGCGTTTCCGACATCATCGACGAGCTGGTTTCGGAAGAACTGGTGGAGGAAAAAAAGACGGATCGAACCATTTGCGCGGCCGGGCGCCACTGAACTTGCGGCTCAACGAAACCAGCTACCAGGTACTTGGGTTGAATATCCGGCCCAGCTACTGTCAGTTGGCCTATGCGGGTCTGAGCGGGCACATTCAGAAGAACCTGACGTTTGAGACGCCTACTTCGCCGAAGAAGTTAGTGCGGGCGGTAGAAAAGGCGGTTTCCGGATTGATGACGGAACGCGGCTCGAAGAACACAAAACCATTTCAACGAATGGGCGTCGCCATTCCGGGGCATGTGGATGCGGTGAGCGGGCGCATTCTATGGACCCCGACGCATAAAGAGCTGGCCGATTTCCCGATCACCGAAGAACTCAAGCTCCTGACGGGGATCGAAACGATGGCCGATAGCGATTGCAATGTTGGCGCGTTATCGGAGCTTTGGCTTTCGACGGAACGAAAAAAGGATCGCAGCACGGATTTCGTATTTCTGAACGTAAGCGACTTCGGTACGGGTGCGGGCGTCGTATTGAATGGCGATGCCTATCTCGGCCATGATGCGCATTTTGCGGCGGAATTCGGGCATATGGTGGTGGAGCCGAACGGGCCGCAGTGCCGTTGTGGCCGCCGGGGATGCTGGGAGTTGTATGTGAGTAATTGTGCGACCTGGAATCGTGTCCATCCGCGCACGCCGTTCGATGCGGTGCGATTTGAAGAAATGTTGGCGGATGCGCGGAACGGCGACGCACGCAGCCGGGAGAGTATTTTTGAGACAGCGCGCTATCTCTCGCTAGGCATTTCGAACATCGGATTCGCGTTTAATCCCGCCGAGGTGGTAATAGCAGGCAGAATCACGGCGGTTTGGGAATTGATTGAGGCGGCTGTGCTGCGCGGCTTTGGCTCGCCACATTTGCGCTATACCGTGCGTCCGGCGCGGCTGTCGGCCGACGATTCGTTGCTGCACGGAGCCGTTTGCCTGAGTTTGCAGGAGATATTTGCCGGTCCGAAATTTTGGCAGAGATGAATTTCGAGCAAGAAAAACCGATACAAGATGTCTAGCTATTCTTTGTCGCCGGGAAAGCGCCGGTTACTGCAATCGCTCTCGACTGCGAATGGCGTGATCGCGGCGTTGGCCATCGATCAGCGGAAAAGCTTACGCCGTTTGATTGCCCAGGCCGCAGGATGCGAGCCCGAGCAAATTACGGACGAGCGACTGGTCGAGTTCAAAGCGGCTGTAACCAAAGTGCTGACTAGAGAAACCAGCGCGGTGCTGCTCGATCCCGAGTATGGCGGCCGGGCGTCGGAACAGCGTGCAAAGGATTGCGGCCTGCTGCTCGCTTATGAGATGGATGGCTACGAGAATCCGCGGCCGCATCGTATGTTGGCGCTGCTGCCTGGGCTGTCGGTACGCCGCTTGTGCACGTCGGGGGCGCAGGGCATCAAAATTCTGCTGCACTATGCGCCGGAGGAGAAGGGCGTGGCAAACGATGAGAAGCGTGCGCTGATTGAACGGATAGGATCGGAATGCAGTGACCTGGATGTTCCGTTTTTCCTGGAGCCGGTGGTGTATGACGCGAACGGGCTGGATCCGAGGAGTCCTGAATTCGCGCGGCAGAAGCCTTGCTGGGTGATCGATACGATTGCGGAATTTTCCAAAAGCGCGTATCGAGTGGACGTCCTGAAAGTGGAATTTCCGGTTATTACCGCATATGTCGAAGGCAGCGCCGTGTATAACGGGCAACGCGTCTATACGATCGAAGAAGCGCTGGAGTATTTTCAAGCCGCCGATGCCGCCGCGCAATTGCCTTACATTTATCTGAGCGCAGGTGTGGATAGCGCGGAGTTTTTGGAATCGCTACGCTTTGCTTTGCGCGCCGGGGCGCGCTTTTCCGGCGTGTTGTGCGGCCGCGCCAATTGGCAAGAAGGGGTGCCCAAGTATGCCAAATCCGCTTCCCGTTTTGATACGGGCGCACTGAGCGAATGGCTTGAGACCGCGGGCTTGGCCAATATTCGCGCGATAAACGAACTGCTGCGTTCGGCGACGCCGTGGCATTCGTGGTTCGCGCCCGGCAAAGCATGACCGCTGACGCCAAGACCGGAACGCGAAAATTATCGCGGGCGGAGTGGACGCTGCTGACGTTATTGATTGCCTCGATTTTTATTAACTATATCGATCGCGGAAATCTTTCCATCGCCGCTCCGTTGATTGAAAAAGAGCTGGCGCTGTCGCCGGTACAGATCGGAGCATTGCTCTCGTCATTCTTTTGGACATACGCCTTACTGCAGTTATTTGGAGTGGCCGGATGGCTGGCTGACCGTTTTCCTGTTACGCAAGTGTTTACGGCAGCATTTCTGCTGTGGTCGGGAGCGACGATTGTGACCGGCCTGGTAAACGGATTTCGAGCGATTTATATCGCACGTCTTTTTTTGGGCGCGGGCGAATCGTTCGCATATCCGTGCTACTCGCGAATTTTTGCAAGCGAGATCGCGCCGGAGCATCGAGGACGCGCGAATGCGCTACTGGATGCCGGCTCAAAACTTGGGCCGGCTTTAGGCACGTTTATCGGAGGCATGATACTGGTCCGCGCCGGCTGGCGATTCTTCTTTATCGCATTGGGTGTGGGCAGCCTGCTTTGGCTGATTCCGTGGCTGCGGTTTGTGAAAAGGCCAGTGGCCTGGCCAGCCGGCCGTGAGTTCGAAAGAGGCTCCGTTAGCGAGCTGTTTCGGCTGCGATCCGCGTGGGGTACGTTTCTGGGACACTTTTGCGGAAATTACTTCTGGTTTTTTCTGCTGACGTGGATTCCGTCGTATTTGGTGAGAGAGCGTGGGTTCACGATCGGCACGATGGCGAACATCGTTTCGCTGTGCCTTGCGACGGTAGCAGCAGCTACGATTGTCGCGGGCTGGATTTCCGATCGCCTCATCATGCATGGTATGACGCCGGGGCGGGCACGGAAATCGATCGTGGTGAGCGGACTGGCTATGTCATCGATTATTTTGCCGGCGGCGTTTGTGGCGAGCGAGGCAAGCTGTGTGATATTTCTGATGGCGGCGTGCGTGGCTTTTGGGAGTTATACATCCAATCACTGGGCGATCACGCAGACACTCGCCGGTCCTTGGATGGCCGGGCGCTGGACCAGCATCCAAAACGGCATCGGTAGTTTGTCGGGTGTAGCGGCGCCGTGGCTTGCCGGCGTCATCGTGCAATCGAGCGGTTCGTCGAAACTTGCATTCCTGATCTCAGCGGCCATCGCACTTGCCGGCGCCTTGTTATGGGGTGTAGTGGTAGGACCTGTGGAAGAAGTCCGTTGGAGAACGCAGCTTGAGCGATCGTGAAGCAATCGCGACGAACGAAGCGAAAGGCGTTCTATGCTCGGGAAGCATCATTTTCGATACGCTGGTGCAACCGTTTGAGGAATCTGCCTGGGGCACGACAACGTTTGTGGAATCGATGGAACGCCACGTCGGCGGAAACGGCGCGAATACGGCGCGCGCCCTGGCGATTTTAGGAACACCGGTCCGGCTGCTGGGTGCGCTGGGAGACGATGCGCAAGCGGAGTTCATTCTGGAGAAATTGCGGAATGGGGGAGTTGATACGAGCCACATCGCTCGCATGCCAGCTCCCACGGCAGCGACAATCGTTCTGGTAAATCGCCGGGGCGACCGGCAGTTTCTACATAGGTTAGGCATCAGCGCGCTGGCCTTCGAGCGGCCGGTGGAGTTCACGCCCGATCTTTGCCGCGGCATGGCGCATTACCACTTAGCAAGCTTGTTTATTCTGCCGCACATGCGGATTCATGGGGCGGAGGTCTTGCGGCGTGCGCGGGCGGCCGGGCTGACAACATCGCTCGATACAAATTGGGATGCAGAGGGGAAATGGATGGACACGCTGCGGCCCTGCCTGGAGGGTCTCGACATCCTTTTTATGAATGAGGACGAAGCTCGTATGGTGACCGGGTGGAGCGAGGCCGCACGCAGCGCCGACATGGTATTGAAGGAAGGCGTGAAGACGGCGGTGATGAAACTCGGCCCGCGCGGCTGCGCCATCTATACCGGAGAAGATGAAATATTGTGTCCGGCATTCGATGTTGTAGCTCGGGATACAACCGGCGCAGGCGATTGTTTTGCCGCCGGATTTTTGACTGCGCGGCAGCGCGGCGCGAGCTGGAGGGAGGCGGGACAGTTCGCGAATGCGGCGGCTGCGCTGAGTGTGGAAACATTAGGGGCTGTATCTGGGATGCCGACGTTTGAAGAAGTGGAGAAATGGATGCGCGCCGCGCCGGTGCGTACATTGGGACCAAGCTATAAGCCAGATGTATGACAGGATGCTCTCTCCGCCAGGAATGGAAAGGCAGTGATGCGCAGCTTTGCGGCCCCATAGGGAATTAACGTGAGGTCTTCCAGTGTCTTTCGGGAGCTCACTGGACTCTGCGGCAAAGGACCGGCCGAATGGTCCTTTGCTTCCCAACTATCCAGTTCGCGACCTTTAATATTGAGCGAAACGGGTGGGTTCTTGACGTCGAACGGTACGCTGCCGAGCGGACCGTTCTTTGCAACCGCCTCACATGGATCGGCGATCACCGCATAATTCCATTTCCCCTGCGGCTCGAGCTGCCAGTCAGCGGATTTCTGCGCGTGGAACTTGAGCTGCGACCATTTCGCATCGAGCGGGAGAGCAAACACGAGAGGCCCCAATTCGTACACAGCTGAATTTTTATACCAATGAGTGATTCGCGGAGCTGTGCGAAACGCGACCGTTACGGCGTCGCCTTCTTTCCAGGTCCGCTGAATGGTGTGAAAAGCCGTAGCCGTGTTGCAAGACGTTTCCGCTCCGGAATTTCCTTCGGGCATGGCACAATCCGGCTTGGCTAATTTCGTTTGCTGACCGTTGACGGATACGCTACCGCCCTCGGCCCAACCGGGCACGCGAAGCTGCAAAGAAAACGGAACAGCGCGGGTGGCATGCACCGTGAAGCGGACGCTTTCCCGAAATGGATAGTCTGTATCCTCGTCGATTTCGACGTTAACGTTGCTGATGTGCGTCTTTACGCGGTTAGGAGCGTACGCGATGACCGCCAAGCCGTCGCGTGTTGCGGCCCATAAGCTCGAGACGAACTTCGGCCAGCCTTGATGCAAATTTGCGGTGCAGCACCCAAAATTCGGTTCAAGGCCAAACAGATTGGAGTCGTCGTTGTTCGTGGACCATTGGCGATGAGCGCGTGTACAGGAAATCTGATTCGGCTGCTGGTCGTATTGATGCGACCACATATCGTTGGAGAGTGTGGCAGGCAGCGCGTTGTAAGTGACCTTCTCCAAACGGTCCGCGATCCTGGGATCGCCAAAGGCAGTGAAAGCATGTTCGAGAGAAAACATCGTCTCCACCACCGCACATAGTTCAATACCCTGGGAAGGGTCGATGCCAGCGAAATGTTCATCGCCGCTGAACATGCCGTTTGGCAATCCGTGGTACTTATTCAGAAGAGACAACTGCCGCGCGAACGCGGCGCGTTGCGCTGGATCGCCCGAGATCTCCCACCAAACTGGAGCAACCTTCAGCGCCATGGCGTTATTTACGCCGTGAGTTTGCATGGCCTTATCCGGCAGCGCGCCTTTTACGTCCAAGTTGAGGCTCGCTCGCGTTTCTTTTGTTGTGTAAGTAAAATGCGTGAATTGAGATTCCCAATCGTAGCCTTGCTTGCGCAGCAGGTCCGCCAATTGTAAAAGGCTACGGTCTCCGGTGCGGTTATACAACCACAGAACCGAAAGTGCGTTGTCCTGCCAGCGGTATTTCCCCCAGCTATTGAGAGGGCGATTCGGCAATTCGCGGAGTTCGTAGGCGAAATACCTGCTCATTACCGGGATCACACGCGGATCGCCGGTGACCTCCTGATACTGGGTTAATACCTTCAGCATGACCATCCGAGGCCACCAATCGTCGTTTTTAGAGGGCCCGATTTGTCCGTTAGATTGCTGGTGATTAAGCGTCCAATCCACCCATTGCTTTGCTTTGGCGATCAGTTTGGGGTTGTTCAGCTCATAGGCGAGAGGGAGCAATCCATCCAGGTAGTACGGTCCTCGTTCCCAAGATTCCCCGGTGCCGCCCAACCAGCCACTGTTGTCTCCTACGTCATTCCAGAACTCGCCTAGATGTCCTGTCAAGCCGTTCGCCTGCAGCTCCAATTGATTGCGCAACCATCCTCGCGGTTCGATGGCGCCAAGCGGCAGTGGATCCAAAGCATTTGGCTTGAGTGGCGCGCGATTCGGAACGGCTTGTGGCCACGTTTTGTTTTCAACTTGTCCGAAAGCGAATCCGGCCAATATGAAAAACGCACAGACGCATGTAGTCGATCTCATTGTTGCCCCTGTTCACAACTTACTAGAGAGGCACCGGCTCCAAAGCGTAAAGAACACTACAGCGGCACAGCGTGTTGCTTTACGTACTCGCCGATGTCGTCTGGCGGCGGCTGTATGTAGCGGAACTGCTCGGCGTATTTCAACCCGTGTTTTTCCCCGAGCTCCGCATTTTCCTTTAATAGAAAGGTCCGGATGTATTCGCGATTGGCAGTGGTATCGTCATTGCCTAGAACAGGCAGGCGGAGACCACGCGATGCGAGATTTTTCCGTAATCGCGCGCCCGCTTCGCCAGCCGGGCCCTGGGCGCGGTTCATCAACAGAGCGTTGATTTTTTTCTCAATCGTGGGGCCGATATCGACGATCCGGTTCACTTGCTGCTGAAAGCGCGCGAAGTAGTACTTCTCACTCACCCAATGCGGTGTTAAGCCGGCATCGAAGTGCTCCGGATAATCCTTACGCCCATTAGCCATCCAACAAGCTGCTTCGACACACTGCGCGGTGACGTAATGATCGGGATTTTCCTCGTAGTGAGCCCATGGATCGTAACAAACCACCGCGTCGGCCTTAAGCAAGCGGAATAGAAAAATGAAACGCCCGCATAGCTCCGCCTGCGAAATTCCGTTCATCCGATGGTTGTTGTAGTTCAGATTGTACGTTTTCTTGACGCCGAGAGCCTGGGCGACAGCGATCGTATCGCGCTCGTTGGCGAGCACGGTATCGGCAAACGTTCCTGGGCCCGCCATATCGTCATTGGTGACCCGAACCAGATAACCGGTGTACCCTTCGTTCAGCAGCTTGGCAACGGTTCCGGCCGCAAAGAGAGGAATATCGTCGGCGTGAGGCTGAATAGCCACCAGCACTTTGCCGGCATGCGGCTTTCCTTCGGCGGGCCGCTCGATGACAAGCTCCGGCTCGGGAAAAAACGGAGCTACGCCCGCCGCGGTTGCCGTTCCGGGGTGCAGCATCGCTCCGGCCAATGTCTGTTCTACGAAAATGCGCCGGTTCATAATTCTTTATCCAATCGATGCTAACGCAGACACGGAATCGCCGATCTTTTCAACAGCCCGCACGAAATCCGGCAGATCGTTCTCTTCGGCCAATAAAATTTCATGCGAAACCCAGAAGCACTCGCGGCAGAACCGCTCGGCCTCGGGACACGCAAGCCGCTTGTGGGGAAAACTCTCGAATACTTTGTTCACGTAGATAGGATGCGGATACATCGAGGCTCCCGGAATTCCTTCCGCAGTCAAAGCTTTGACGAAGTGCTCGGCCGAAATGCCGGGAAGCGCGGATGTATTGAGGCGCAACATATAAAGGTAGAGGCCGTGAGCGGTGACCCTGCTGTCCATTGCAGGCGGGACGAGTATGCCAGTACGTGCTAAAGCATTGGAGAGTAGAGCGGCATTGTGAGACCGTATTTTCATCTGCTCAGGCAGGCGGGCAAGCTGCGCGAGCAAGACTGCAGCCTGCCATCCGGTGAGGCGATAATTGGTCCCTAAGGTCGGGTGTTCATACCAGGCGCCGCCCTGGCGTCGGCCCTGGTTTGTGACGGCACGTGCCTTTGCTGCAAGATCTTCGTCATTGGTTATCAGAATGCCGCCCTCTCCGGCGGTCATATTCTTCGATTGCTGAAAGCTGAAGGATCCAAGATCGCCGAGCGAGCCCACGGGCCGATTCTTCCAGCTTGCGCCGTGCGCGTGTGCAGCGTCCTCAATAACAACCAAGTTGTGTTGGCGCGCTATTTCAAGGATGGCATCCATGTCGGCCGCATGGCCGCCAAAATGGACGGGAATGATGGCGCGGGTGGCGGGGGTAATCGCTTCGGAAACCCGCCGCGGTTCCATATTATAGGCGGCCGATTCGATGTCTACGAAAACCGGAACCGCGCCCACGCGAAGTACTGCCGTTGCAGTCGCGATAAAAGTGATTGGCGGGACGATTACTTCGTCGCCGGGTTGGATACCCGCGGCCAGCAACGCTGCCTCGAGCGTGACGGTACCGTTCGCCGCGGAGACGCCGAAGCGCGCTCCGTGGCGGGCAGCAAACGCTTGCTCGAACTGGGAAACTGTGGGACTGTATCCGCCCCATACTCCGCTTTCGAGAACATCTAAAACCGCCCGACGCTCCGTGTCATCAAATACGGGCCAGCGCGCAAATGGCTTTTGCCGTATTGGAGCGCCACCAAAAAGTGCAAGTTTCGACATCACCTCAGAATAAAAGTTTCAAACCGAACTGTATAATTCGCGGGTTAAACAGGTTCCCATGATCTCCGCCGACCGCAATCAAAGATCCGAAGTTGGTCGCGGTGGGCGTCGTCACCGGAAATAGCGGCGAGTAGAAATGGCTCGAGGGTAGATTGAAAATTTCGCCCCGGAACTGCAAGCTGGCTTTTTCCCAAAGCGAAAAATTCTTGAAGAAGGACATATCCATGGCGCGCTGACCTGTCGATCGAAGGATATTGCGTCCTCCATTGCCCAATGTTCCGAGCGCGGGAGTTGCGAACACGGAAGTATCGAACTGGTGCTCGTAAGTGCGATTAAAGCCGTCGGGCAGGGGATCGCCGGTCACGTTCATTCGCTCGGTATTGAAAATATTTCCGGTCTGGCTTCGGTCTCCGCAGAGGCAGCCGACTGTAAAAGGCGTTCCGTCGGCGAGCATGACGATTCCGTTCACTTGCCATCCACCGAGAAGTGCATTGACGACTCCGCCCCGATTCAGCCACGGATGGCCTTTGCCGATCGGCAACTCCCATAACCAGCTCAGCACAGTGCGGCGGGTCTGATCGAAGTTCGAAACGCCGCGCTCCAGGCTGAAATCGTGTGAGTATTGGGCAATGGACGATATAGCACCGGCGACGTTCTGGATTTCCGAAAATTGATCGATGGAACGGCTCCAGGTAAACGATGCGAGCACCTGCACGCCGCCCTTGAAGCGCTGTTCCGCTTTCAACGTCATCGCATTGTAGGAGGATTGCAGGATGTTCGCGTTGGCAAACGTGTTGCGAATGAAATTGCCGTATGGAACACGGTCCTGAATCGGCGAACAGGAAGACGGATACGTTCCCGTGGGGCAATCGGCGCGGAATGTTGCGCTGTTATTCGGATTTCCTGGCGACGACGGAAGATATGCCTGATTGAAGATCCACTGGATCGGCTCCCGCAGCGCGTGTGACCCCTGATAGCCAGCTTCGAGCAGCAGGTTCTGTCTCGGCGAGAATTGAAGATTCAGACCCCATTGCTGGATGTAAGGAGTGCGGTTGTCCGGTAGCTGCGTTTGGGCGCTAGGACAGAAGTTGCGGACTGTGGTCGTCACGCCGGTGACCGGATCGATGACGTTGGACGAAGGCGCCAGGCAGAATGGCAGCGGAAACTGCCGCTGGGCGATGGAGTAAGGAGCGGGAAACAGATTGCGTATATCCAATGGCGGCGTCACCTCGGCTCCGGTTGGCGTCGGAAGCGTCGGCGAGAGGAACGGGATGTTTTGAGAAATGGATCCCGCCGGATAGTAGTTCTGATAAACGTCGTAAAAGATTCCATAACCTGCGCGGACGACAAAGCGGTTCGTGTCGAGAGGCCGCCACGCTAAGCCTACGCGTGGAGCGAAATCTTTATAGTCAGTGTTGATCAAGTTATCGCTGGCACAGCACGAAGCAAGAATCGGATTGTTCACTAACTGCGTGTATGCTTTGTCGCGATAAAATACGCGCCCGCCCGGCGTGTTGAAGTCGAAGACCGAGCCGCCCAGCGTTTTGTCCTGGAATGGGGTATGCAGCTCCCAGCGCAATCCGAGATTGAGTGTTAGCCGGGAAGTGGCGCGAATATCATGCTGGTAGTAGAGCATGTAGTCCGTATTGCGTAGCCGGGAAGCGGAGGCATCGAACGCGCGGAACTGCGTTGTGGTCGCTCCTGCGTTGTTCGGGTATCCGAGGAGGTAATCGGCGAACCCATTGCCGGTGCCGGGCCTGCCGGCCGCCTGTGCAGCCACTGGATTTGCTGCCGTATAGGAGCCCGCAAAGGTCATTTGGCCGTTTCCTTGGCCGCCGCTCTGGTTGAAATTCTGGTTACGCCGGATATCGAAGCCTATTTTTATGCTATGTCTGCCGCGCGTGAGAGATAACGAGTCCACGAAAGTGAATATGTTGGAAATATTGAAAAAAGGCGCCGTTCCGCCAAAGCCGATCGGACTGTACTGTGTGCCCATCGAGATCAGAGGCAGAGCGTAGTAGGCCGGATCGTCGCGAAGATTTTTCAGGCCAGCCTCTTTCCAATAGTTGATGGGTCCGAATGCCGTTTCATATCCCTGCAGGAAGTAGAAGCGCGTGAATCCAACTCGCGCTTCGTTGATTGTCCTTGGATTGAACACGTGCGCCCAGTTAATTTCGGCGAACCAGGCATGCTGCCGGACGTCGTTGCCCGAAAGCGGAATCAAGGCCGGAAGAGGAGCGTGCTCGTCATATTGAAGAATTTGGCCATAGAGGCGATCGGAGGTGCTGATGTTCTCATCAATGCGGCCGCTGAAACCGTCTGTATCCGTCGGCGTGGTGATGGCGCGTGTGAAGTTGTTGCACGGCAGCGCACAACTGGATGTCGGCGCGGGAAAGTACTTGAGCAGATTGTTGCTTTGATCCGCGATCATGGCGGTCGGAATCCGATTGCCTGGAAATGGCGCACGCGTAACCGGCGATGAACCACTCGGACTTGTCACTGTCGTTAGTGGATTGTAGAGCTGCGTTGGCCAGTCGGAAAAATCGCCGCCGCGCTCTTGCGTAGTGGGTACTTGCCCTTGGCCAATCGAACCGGTGCGCCGGCGTCCACCCTGATAACTGAAGAAGAAAAACGTACGGTCCTTGCCGTTATATACCTTCGGAATCAGGATCGGGCCGCCCACGGCGACGCCAAACTGATTCTGCTTTAACGGCGGATTGGTATGGAAGCGTGGATTGGAGGGTTGCAGCGCATCGTTGCGAAGAAATTCCCATAGCGCGCCATGGAGTCCATTCGTGCCGGACTTCAGCGCAACGCTCACCTGCGCGGCGCCCATTCCGAATTCGGCCGAATAGAGGCTATTTTGCAGCTTGAATTCCTGAATCAGATCGATCGGCGGAATAATTGCCGGAGTCTGAAACAACGGTTCATTCACGCTGATGCCGTCCACCATATAGCTGACCGATGCAGGCCGCGCTCCGTTCACGCTGACATTCCGGAAAGCATCGTTCAATCCGTGCCGGCGAATGGTCGGGGCCGCGGTGATGCCGCCCTGCACTTCCGTCACACCAGTGTTCAGCCGGAGCAGCGTGGTGAAGTCGCGGCCGTTGAGCGGCAATTCCGAAACAGATCGATTATTTATTACTTGCCCGATCGTTGCTTGGTCCGCCTGCACCAGCGGAGTCTCCGCTGTTACGCTGACGCTCTCGCTGGTGTCGCCCACGGGCAATTCGAGATCGACGCGAATGGTTTGGTTTACCGTGACCTCCACATCGCGTGCCGTCACCTTTTTAAAGCCCTTCTTCTCGGCGTCTATGCGGTAGCGCCCGGGAAGCAGCGATGGAATGTAATAGTTTCCGGTCTCATCGGTCACGAACGGATACGAGATGTTGGTCCCTTGATTCGTTACTGTAATTTCGGCGCCCGGAACGATTGCCCCGGAGGCATCGCGAATCACTCCAACGATGGCGCCGGCAGACGTTTGGCCGTAGGTTGGCGCGACCGCCCAGAAGCCGAGTCCCACGCTCAGGCAGATCGACAGGCATACTCTCATAGAGATCGCCCTCCTGGAGGCGAGTATCTGGCAGAAAACTTCGTTTGCCCGATGTATGGTGGTAGATTACTTCTTTACAGTGAGGCCGTCAAGAGTCCATGGAGTATTACTCCTCAAGTTTTTGGCTGGTTTGGGCTAAAATGACGGACCAATCTTGACAGCGGACCCAAAAATGGAGTAATTTTCCACCATTGCGACGTGAAGCTTCCAGTAGAATCCAGGACCATCCATCCCAGCGTTCCACGGCCGGCTGCCTGATCCGCCTGCGCAGCATGATCCATACCCTGAAGCCGGCGGAGAAGAATATTGGCGCTTACGTTCTTCTCGATCCCGGCGCGGTCATTCACATGTCCATCTCGGAACTGGCCGTCCGGGCATCGGTGGGGGAATCGACGATCATTCGTTTCTGCCGCGCACTCGGGTACGAGGGGTACCAGGAATTCAAATTGCGCCTGGCGCAGGATCTGGTGGAGCCGGTCGAATACATTCACGAAAACATCAGCTTCGACGATTCGATCGAAGATCTGACGAAGAAAATCTTTCAGACCAATCTAAAAGCCGTGGAAGACACGATGAAGTCGCTGGACCGCGGCATGGTGGAGGTGGCGGCGAAGGCATTGGCGGACGCCCGCAAGATCGATCTATACGGAGTGGGCTATTCCTCATTCACTGCGCTCGACGGCAAGCTGAAGCTTACCCGGCTGGGATTGACCGCTGACTGTTACGGCGACGGACATTTGCAGGTGATGGCGGCAGCATCCTTGCGCACGGGCGATGCCGCCATTGGAATCTCACATTCCGGCAGCACGAAAGATGTGGTGGACACGCTGGCCGTGGCGCGCCGCTCCGGAGCGGTCACGATTGCGATAACCAATTTCAGCCCGTCGCCCTTAACAAAGATCGCCGACGTCATTCTGTTAACTTCCTCGCCGGACACACCACTAGGGGGAGAAGTGCTCACTTCGCGCATTGCGCAGTTGTGTGTCATCGATGTGCTGTCGGTAGCCGTGGCGGTAGCGCTTGGCGACCGCTGCCTGGAATTTATCCGGACATCGTCCGAGGCGGTGAAGAGCAAACGCTATTGAGCGCCTTGCGCGCCTATTTCTGAAGGAGGAAAGTTTTGCTGAAGGTTGGATTTGGAAAGCGGTCGATTTCGCCGCGCATCGGAGCGCCTCTGGCTGGTTTTGCGGCGCGCCAGGGAGTCTGCGAGGGGATACACGATGAGTTGTTCGCACGGGCTCTGGTGATCGAAAGCGGCGCCGCCGTGGTCGCGCTGCTGAGCCTGGATCTATTGGCGCTGGCGAGCGACTTCGTCGCGGCGACCCGGCGCGCGATTACGGCGCGTGTTCCGATTGAGCCGTCCGCCATTTTGATCGCTTCGACCCATACGCACGCCGGGCCGGTCACAATCAGCACGTTTTTTAACCCAGACGAATTGCTCGATGCCGGCTACATGGCGCGGCTGAGCGATGCAATGGTAGAGGCTGTCGAAGCGGCTTGGCGATCGCGCTTCCCGGCGCGGCTCGGCGCCGGAACGGGAACAATGGATGGGCTGGGCGTCAATCGGCGATCGCCGGACGGCCAGCCCATCGACAGTGAGGTCGGAATCTGGAAAGTGGACGACGGCAACGGCAGGACGCGGGCCGTGCTAATCAATTATGCTTGTCATCCGACTGTGCTCGGGCCCGATAACCTGCTCGCCTCCGGAGATTTTCCTGCGGCCACTATTGAACGCGTGGAAGATCAGCTCGGTGAAGGAAGTTTCGCGATGTATGTGAACGGCGCGCAGGGCGATATCAGCGTCGGTCACTCCTCGGAGTTGAGCGCCATCGGAGTCATTACACCGGGGCGAACTTTTGCGCGTGCGGCGGAACTGGGGCACAAACTCGGAGATGCCGTTTTGAGCGCTCTTCCGACAATCCCAACGCACGAAGAAGCTCCGCTGCGATTCGGGACGCTCATCGAGCCTTTCGCTCTTAAGCCGTATCCCGCGCCGGAACAGACCGAGAGAGCTCTTCGCGAGGCCGAGGCGCGAGTGAATGGGTTTCCAGCTAACGATGCCTCGGCCGAATACAGGCAGGCCAAATCCGAGTTGCTCTACAGTTCCATTACGCATTTTTATGCACGGCAGGCCACCAAATACAAAGATGGCTTGCTTCCCATGGAACTGCAAGCCATTCAGATCGGCGACAGCGTGTTTATAGCCGTGCCAGCCGAGGTGTTTGTCGAAATCGGCATGCGTATCAAGAATGGCGGTGGCCCGCGGACCTTTATAGCCGGCGTTACGAATGGCTACATCGGCTATTTGCCTACGCGCAAAGCTTTTGAAAGGGGAGGATATGAAGTGGTTTCCGCGAGGTGCGGTCCCGACGCGGAGGATCGCCTGGTGGAAAGCGCGAAGCGCCTAAAAGAAACGTTAGGTTCAGTAAATGGGTAAAAAAGTCCGCGTCGGAGTAATCGGCCTTGGAATTATGGGCGAGCAGTATACGCGGATTTATCGGACTCATCCATTCGCCGAAGTTACCGCGATCGCGACTCGCAATCCGGAGCGCCTCCGTCAGATTGGCGATAAGTACGAAATCGGTGCACGCTATCTGGATTACAAGGAGATGCTGGCGCAGTCTCCGCTCGATGCCGTGTGTGTGGCAACGCCGGATTTCGCGCACTATGAGCCGGTGAAGGCGGCGCTCGAAGCGGGCCTCCATGTGCTGTGCGAAAAGCCGTTCACGACCGATCTCGAGGAAGCGGATTCACTGCTCGAGTTGAGCCGTAGCCGCCCCCGGCAGAAATTACAAGTGGCGTTCAATCATCGGTGGCTGGGGGCGTACAACCAAGGATTTACTGCTATTCGGCAAGGCTCGATCGGCCATCCAATAGCAGGTTACGCACGAAAAAACGATACGATCTGGGTTTCCACCGAAATGATCGATTGGGCGGCTCGCTCGACGCCCATTCATTTTCTTGGCGCGCACGATATCGATCTCCTGCGCTGGTATTTCGCTAGTGAGCCCATTGAAGTACACGCCTACGGAGCCAAGGGCGTGCTCTCGGCGCATGGAATCGATACATACGACCTGATTCAGGCGCAGGTGAAATTTGCCAGCGGCGCGTTTGCCACGATTGAATCCGCCTGGATTTATCCCAATGCCTTTCCGACCATTACCGATTCGTTCGTAGAAGTGATCGGCTCGGCCGGACATCTGCATTTCGACCGGAAACGCGAATCGATCGAATTGAGCACGGAGACAAAGTTCACTTATCCCAAAACATTTCTGATGCACGAAATCTTCGGGAAACTGCGCGGCGCGTTTGTCGAGTGCCTGAACGATTTTGTGGCGGCCATCCTGGACGATACTCCGCCGCAGGTGACCGCATTCGATGGCCGGCAGGTCACTGCGGTTCTGGACGCGGTTTCGCGATCGCTGACAAAAGGCGCAAGTTGCGAGGTCCGGCAGTTCGCGGAATCCGGAAAGAGTTGAGGCCCGCCCAATGACGATCGTCGACTGGTGCGTCGTTGGTCTGTACTTTGCGCTGATGCTGGGAGTGGGCCTCTACTTCACGCGCCGGGCTAGCCGCAGCGTCGCCGACTATTTCATCTCCGGCCGCAATCTCTCGTGGTGGCTGATTGCGCTATCCGCGGTTGCTACCTACACTGATGCCGGCCTTGCTCCCGCGGTTACGATGCTCACTTATCAAGGCGGCCTTCTGGGCAACGCGGTGTGGTGGATACCCTACGTGATCTGGATGCCGCTCGGAGCTGTCCTGTGGTCGAAATATTGGCGCCGGCTCGGCACGGTGACCTCCGCCGAAATGCTCGAGATCCGCTATAGCGGCCGCCTCGCTCACGCCTATCGCGGAATCTACGCCGCCTTTATGAGTCTCGGATTTATCGTGCTGCTGATGGGTTATGTTTCCGGATGGTTGGGAGCGGCGTTGGGACCCATTCTCGGCTGGGAGCCATTGCGGCTCATGCTATTTGCCGGTGCGATTGCGGCTGTTTATACGGTCACATCGGGACTCTATGGCGTAGCCTATACGGACGCATTTCAATTCGGGATTTTTCTCCTGGGAAACATCATTCTGGTGCCGATCGCGCTTGCGGCGACCGGAGGCCTAAGCGGCGTGTATCACTCGATTGAATCGCTGCCGGGCGCGAATGCCGCGTCATTTTTCGGCGTGATGCTGCCGAAGCCGGGTCTCGACGGCCTGACGATTTTCGCGTTTGTGGTGCAGGGTCTGTTTTTCGCAGCCTCGCCGACTGGCGGGGAAGGTTTTACGGCGCAGCGTTTCATGGCGGCGCGCAATGAGTTTCATGCACAGGTCGGACAGCTATTCAATACATTGCTCACGCTGATTGTCCGTGTCGTGCCGTTTCTTTTTCTCGGCATGATTGCCGCCGCTTTGTATGCGCCAGAATCAGTAGCCGAGCCGGGCGAGTTGTGGGCGCGACTGGTGCGCGCCTATGCGCCACCCGGGTTATTGGGTTTATTGATAGCCGGTGTGTTTGCAGCTTATATGGCGACCATCAGTACGGAGATGAACTGGGGCGCCTCCTATCTCGTCAATGATCTGTATCGAATTTTCGTACGGCCTGGAAAAACCGAGCGCCATTATGTCTGGATAGGCCGCGCCGGCTCGCTTGTTATTTTTGCGCTTTCGCTAGTGGTTGCTTACTTCTTTGTGCACGGCCTGCGCGCGTGGTTTCTATTTATTAATTCGGTGGTCTTTGCGTTTATTCTGCCGCTCTCCTGGCTTCGCTTCTTCTGGTGGCGTCTGAATATCTATGGCGAAGCCGCGGCGCTGGTAATCGGCCTTCCCTTGAGCTATATCGTCTGGTTTCCGCTTGGGTTTTCCATCGAAACGGCACATCCGTTCTGGCACGGTTTTCTGCTATTGTTCGGTCTCGGCGCTCTGACTATCGTGATCATTTCCTTCGCAACGCCAGCGGAGCGCATGGAAACTTTGCGTGAGTTCTATTTGCGCTGCCGGCCGCCAGGACTGTGGGGACCGGTGATCGCATCGGCCGGTATAGAAGAACGCGCAGCCATTCGCGCCGAAACGCTGCGGGATCTTTTCGATTGTGCGCTGGGCATTGCGTTTGCCGCTTCCTCGATTCTTTGTGTGGTCACGGCAATCGGCCGCCATTGGAGTCTTCTCGGCATGGCGAGTATTGTTCTTTGCGCAAGCGGCGGACTGTTCATCCGCCGCTGGGCGCGCCGTGGAGTGTTTCGGTCCATGAATAAAATCGGCGGCTGGGCATTTGTTCTGGTAACGCCTTTGCTAATGCCGATGTGCGGGAATGCCGCTTCGTCCGGCAGCGCCATCACCGAGCCATACACATGGCGGGAAAACTTCCAGGGAACGGAACTCGCACAATTTGCCAGTTATCCGCCCGTTCAGGACGCCGGCTACGATCCATCGATTGTGCCTACTGCCGAATATGGGGCTTTGGGCGGACGCTCTTTGATGCGTATCTTGAAGCCGGTGCGGTCTGGGCCGGAGCGATTCGGGTTCATTCGTCGCCTCGATCTTGTCGCATCAAGCGGCGCTGTTCTCGCGTTTTCGTATCGCCTCACATCGGCTTCGTCCGGCGATCGTATTGAAATTGGCATTGCTGCTTCCGACGGGCGGCGATATATGGCTGTGCGCGATACCGGGATCAATGGCGCGTGGCATACCGTACGCATCGCGCTCTCCGAATTTCGGGACGCGTCCCATCTCGCGGTGCCAAACGGGACCGGCATCGAAGGCTTCTACGTAGTGGCCGCGCTGCCGCACGCCGATCGCGATGTGACTTATCGATTTCTTCTTGACGACGCGCAGTTTCAGGCGCAGCGGGAAGTCCGCTTTCGCGTGCTTCAGCCACGAACAATAGCGCTTGAGCCTAGGCGCGAACTCTTTGCAGCAACGAGGCTTGATCCCGAGCATCCGCTGCGTGTGGAGGCGGTCGCGCCGGTTCGCGTCAGTAGCATCGAATGTGTCGTCAAGGACCAGGATGGGAAAAACGTGGCCAGTGGCCGGCTCGTGGAGCGCAATGGGACATGGTCGAGTCAACTCGCATTCGGCACTCCGCACGCCCCGGGAGTTTATACATTGTGGCTTCGCGGTAAGGCGAACAGCGGCGATTCTCTGGTAACCGGCGTTCGCCTGGTTGCCTCCCATTCTCCGCTCGCGGCGCATCCGCGCCTATATTTCAGCGCAGCCGATCGCGACCGCTTATTGGAAAGAACTCGCGACGGCAAATACGAAGCGTTGTGGAAGAAGATCGTGCATCAAGCGAAAGAATCCCGAAAAAACGGCGATTTGACTCGCGCCGCAGCGATCTTCCCCATGCTCGATCACGTCTATTTATTGCCCACATTGCCCGGCTATTTCGATCTGATTACCAGCGCGGGAAATCGCATTCGCTACAACGCTCTGCTCGCATATTTAAACAACGATGCGCAAGCTCTCGATGCCGCCAAGTCCGCTCTGCTCACCGTCATCAAGTGGCCAAGCTGGGCGCCGCCCTGGTTCCCCGCGCATGGACAGCCTACGTACTATCCCGCCGGCGAATTCACCGCGCAAATTGCCTTTGCCTACGATCTGCTGTACGACCAACTCTCGTCCCAGGAGCGCGCGGTCATTCGCGAGGGCCTCATTCAGAAAGGCATCCTGCCCGCCTACCGGGAGTATGTCGTAGACGATCGAGTTCTGACGAACACGAGTAATTGGATCTCGCATAGCGTGGCCGGTTCTCTGTTAGCGATTGCGGCAATTGCCGGCGAGTCTGACGATCCCAATCTCGATCTGTACACGAATGGCCTGCTGGCCAAACTGGAAGGACATCTGGCCGGAACTTACCTGGCCGATGGCAGCTACGGCGAGGGCATCAGCTACCACGAATTCGATTTGGAGACGCTTGCGCCGGCCTTAATTGCGCTGAAGCGCGTATTGGGGCTCGATTATTGGAGCCGGTCCCATGTGAAAGATTCGCTTTGGTACCCGATCACCACACTGGCAGATCCGATTTCCGGCTGCCTGGACATGGGGGATACGCACTGCCCGGGTGGGCATACGATTGCTCCCGTAGTGGCACAGTCGCATAATCCGGTGTTTCGCTGGTATGAAGATCACTTCGCGCCGGCATCCATGGAAGATTTGCTGTTTTCCGACGACACTCTGAAAGCCGAGCCGCCAAAAGCCCCCGGTTCGCGTTATTTCTCGACCAAGGGGAACGTAGTGTTCCGCACTGGATGGCAGCCGGACGATTCGATTCTGCTGTTCCGCGCCGGACCCAATTTCAACCACAATCATGGCGATCAGGGCTCTTTTCTCTTACGCGCTTTGGGTGAGAATCTCGTCTTAGATGCCGGCTATGCTGATTACTACAAAGATCCGTATTACGACGACTACTTCAAACAGGCAGCCGGACACAATACGATACTCGTCGATGGAGATCCGGCGAGCCAGTCAATCGCCGATACGCTGGCCTTTCCGATGCTTCACGAGTATCCTCGAATCGTTGATACCGTTATGAGCGCGGATCTCGATGGAGTAACAAGCGAACTCCAGCAGGTTTATCGCGGCCGCTTGAAGAAATTTTCTCGCTCTATCGTGTTCATCAAGCCGAATTACGTGATCGTATACGACGAACTTCTTCCCGCTGAACACGCGGCCTTCGATTGGTTGCTACATCTGCCCGAAGTTAAACGAGTCACTACGAAGGAGGCGACCGCGCTTTATAGCGGTAAAGTTGCGTCGCTGGCGATTGGCTTCCTGTCGCCGCCGAATCTGAAATTGCAGGTGACCGGCGGGCATCTTCCTTACAGCACCTTTAATCCGGTTGCTCCGGCTGTTGTTCCCGCGCAGCCGGCGATTTTACATGCGAGCACATCTACCTCTTCCGAAGCGGTCCGATTTCTTACGGTGCTTGCGCCGGCCCGTTCACCGGACTCCGCGCAGGAACGGTTAACCGGACTGCACCGCATCGAAACCCCAGTCTGGATCGGTGTCGAGCGTGGCGGCTCTAGCAGCGAGCGTCTGCTGTTCCGTAAGGGCTCCGAGGCGCGGCCTAACTCGTTCGACACCTGGACCACCGATGCGGCGACGTGGTTCGTGCGCGGCCAGCCGAGCCGGCCGCAACTGCTGGCCGGGCTCGGTGTGACCCACCTGAAGCAGGGAAGCGAGACATGGTTCGCGAGCGAACGTCCGGCGAGTTTTGCGGCAACCTATCAAAACGGCCGCACAGCGCTCAACGTGTACTCGACCGTTGTGCAGACGGTGCGATTGCGCGAGCCTGACGGCAAGACAGAGCAGATCAGCGTAGATCCCGGCAGCCATGAGTTCCACTTCACCTGGGGGCGCACCCAGTGACACGCCGGCGTTTTGTCGAATCGACCTTGATGGTTGCCGGATCTGTTCCCGCACCGCGTAGTAGCGAATTCGACTACGTGGACTGGAGTTGGGACCGCTGGCGTAGTATCACCGGCGCTCAAAAGCCCACAATCGCCGGCGAGCAGAGTGGGAAAGCGGAGCTGATCGAATTGGCTCCGAAGGCGCGTAAGGATTGGCCAATTCGCCGCAAAGGATTTCAGGAAGTCATGGCGCCGTTCCTCGGTGCTGCGCCTACTGAAAAACCGCCGCTCTCGGCGGAAACACTCGGCGAATTTCGCGGCGACGGATTCACGCGCCGTAAAGTGCGATATCAATCGGAGCCAGGGGAATGGATACCGGCGTATCTCCTGATCCCGGACGGCCGGCGAACCCATCTACCCGCGGTGCTTTGCCCGCACCAGACGACGCAAGCCGGCAAAGATAGCCCCGCCGGTTTGGCGGACAATCCCGAGCAGCACACGGCGCTTCGCCTGGCCCAGCGGGGCTATGTCACGTTGACGTGGGATGCATTGTGTTTCGGAGAGCGGCATAAAGCCGAATCGGGACACTATGGCGACGCAATTCCGTTTTACCGGCGACATCCTGGCTGGTCGCTTCTTTCTAAAATGATTTGGGATCTGAGCCGCGCGATCGACTATCTCGAAACGCTCGATTTTGTCGACCCTAAACGCATCGGCTGTATCGGGCACTCGCACGGCGGACTTACTACTCTTTTCGGCATGGCGCTGGATCATCGTATTACTGCGGGCGCCAGCAATTGCGGATTCGATACGTTTCGGATTGATGGCAATACGTTCCGCTGGAGCCGCGCCACGGCGCTCCTGCCTAAGTTGGGTTTTTTTACCAGCAGTCCCTACCTCAATATGGACTTCTATCGGGCGGTGCCGGATTCCGAAGTTATCAAAACTCCGTTCGATATGCATCAGATGCTCGCCTTAATTGCGCCGCGTCCCATCATTCTGACCGCATCGGATGAAGATTTTGTATTTCCGAACGGAGGTTGGAGCACACGCCAGTCTCTTGCCCGCCTATCACGCCTCTATCGGTTGTTGGGAGCGGAAGCGAGTGTATCGCGTTTCTATTTCGCGGCGGGACACAGCTTTCCAGAAGCGGCCTCTTCGCGGGCCTATGTCTGGTTGGATAGATGGTTGAAAGCGTGAGCCATGGAAGTGATCCTCGCTATTGACGGGGGAGCGACACATACGCGCTGCGCCGCAATCGACCGATCGGGGCGACTGCTCACGCAAGCCGAAGGAGGACCTTCCAATCATTTGCAAGATGGCGAAAAAAATGCTTGCGCAACATTGGCTGAATTGGTCCAACAAACGCTCCAGCAGGCGAATCTTGGCCGGCAGGAGGTTGAATGCATTTCCGCCGGTTTAGCGGGTGTAGACTATGACGGCTATGGCGCGGGCCCCATACAGGACCTTTTTCAGGGCCTCGGATTTGAGCGCTGCTTGATTCACGGCGATATGGAGATAGCCCATGCCGCGGCGTTGGGAGGCGGTCCGGGAATTGTTGTGCTCGCCGGCACCGGCTCCTCGATTCTAGGCGTGGACGCGTCCGGGCGCCGCGTCAAGGTGGGCGGATGGGGTCCTTTATATGGAAATGAAGGAAGCGCGCAGAAGATTTCTGAGAGAGCCCTAACCGCAGCTGCGCGCGCTTATGACGGCCGCGAGCCTTCCACCGCATTGCTCGAATCGCTTACAAAAGCCCTGGATCTATCGGATTTTCGGAACTCCATCTCTTTTCTCTATGGCCCCGATGCAAGAAACATCGCATCCTTATGCGAGATCGTCTATCAATGCGCTGTTTCCGGAGATGAGGTGGCCTGTTCGATCTTTGAGGACGCGGCAAGCGAGCTAGCGCAAGGTGTGATGGCGGCCGCATGCCGGCTCGGGCTCCACAATTCTCCTGTGGTCGTGTCGTATCAAGGTGGAGTGGCAGAACATTGTCCTTTACTGGTGAAATCGATGCGGCAGAGACTGGCAGAAGCCTTGCCGGATGCGTGTGTGCGGCCGCCCTTGTGGAAGCCTGTGATCGGCGCTTACCTGCTTGCCTGTAATGTCATCGGCTGGAAGGCGGCGGTGCAACCCTAATGCCGAAGTATCTGCTCGAAGTGATCACCTGTTCTGTAGAGGACGCCCGGGAAGCGGAGTTGGGCGGGGCAGGGCGGCTGGAAGTGGTGCGCGATCTGCACCTCGGAGGTCTTACGCCTCCGATCAAGCTAGTGCGCGACATTCTGGATGCGGTTTCCATCCCCATCCGCGTCATGATCCGGGAGCGAAACGACTATAGCGCCGGCACAGATGCCGAGCTGAAGCGCCTTTGCTCGCTCGCGGCGGAACTAGGCTCCCTTCCAGTTGACGGCCTGGTAATGGGTTTCCTGACAGGAACCGACCTCGACCTGACAGCGCTCAATACGATTGTGAGCCACGTTCCTCACTGCAACTCGACTTTTCATCATGCGTTCGAAGACTTATCTGATCCGCTAGGCGGCATCGATTGTCTCCGTCCAATAAGGCAAGTGGATCGGATTCTCACTGCCGGAGGTTCTGGTGCGTGGCCAGACCGAAAACAGCGGTTCATCGATTATGCGAAGTGCGCCGGCCCGGAACTGACGATCCTGGCGGGTGGCGGCATGAGCTTTGAAACGATTGAGGAACTCGCAAACAATACCACCGTACACGAATTTCACGTCGGCACGGCCGCGCGCGAGCAGGGCCGCGTTACGCGCGAGCGAGTGGAGGTCCTTTCGAAACTCCTATCGAAGCGTGATGTGATGAGCCGGCGTGCTTTTCAGCGCTCGCTCGCGGTAGCGCCTGTGCTGTTCTCCTTGAGTAAGCCTAAATCTATGCCTCAAAGCCCGAGTGAGTCTTCACCGCTCAACCTTTCAGCGATGCGCGAGCAGTATCGTACCGATCTCTTCCATGACTATCTGCCGTTTATCGAAAAATTTGTGATCGATCGCGAATATGGCGGATTTCATTGTTCCGTTCGCCCCAATGGCGAGCTGGTCTCTCCCGTAAAGCGCGCCTGGTTTGAAGGCCGTGGCACGTGGGTATTTTCATTTCTCTACAACAACGTTGCGAAAGAACAAAAGTATCTGGACATCGCGGCAGGCTCAGTCCGGCTGATTCAAAAGAGTAAGCCCCAAGACCCGGATGAATTCTGGCCGAAGACGTTGAATCTGGATGGTTCTCCGGATGGCCGTCCCGACACGGAAGTGTATGGCGATATGTTTATCGCCGAAGGTCTGGCGGAATTTTCGCGCGCTACCGGCGAGCGCAAATATTGGAACCAGGCGCGGGAAATTGTGCTCAAATGCGTCCGCCGCTACGATCAGCCCGATTACCATCCCACGATTGGCCAAACGTATCTGGGTCCTACCGCGCCCGACTTTCCGGGCGCGCGAATCGAAGGCGTCTGGATGGTGTTCATCCGGACCTGTTCGCAAATGGTCGCAATGCACACCGATCCCGAGTTGCTGGCGATTGTGGATCGGTCCGTAGACGCTCTCCTGAATCATCATTTCAATCCTCGCTTTCGGTTGTTGAATGAGCTGATGAATCATGATCTTTCCCGGCCTAAGAACCAATACGAGCAGCTAGTCTATGCCGGCCATGCCATCGAAACGCTTTGGATGATCCTTTACGAGGCGCGCCGCAAGAACGATATCGAGATGTTTGATCGGGTAGCGGCGATGTTCCGCCGTCACTGCGAGGTTGCCAAGGATCGCGTATACGGAGGATTATTCCGCAATCTCACGAATGTCGATCAAAACGCCTGGACTCTCGACAAAACTCTGTTCCCGCAGCAGGAAGCCCTCATCGGATCTCTTTGCCTGATTGAGGAGACCGGCGATCCTTGGGCGCTGGAGTTTTATACCGAGCTTGACCGTTACGTCCGCGCCAAATTCCCCATGCGGAGTCTTCATTCGCCGCTGTGGCAGGTTGCTGGAAATCGGCAAGTGGATCCTACGCCGGATATGACCAGGGCGGAGAACTATCATCAGCCACGCTTTCTGATGCTGAACTTGCTCGCCGTGGAACGCATGATCGCGAGGAAAGGAAAACCGATTCGCGCCGTTTGAAGCAGGCTCAGAATCATTTTGGACACCCATGTTAAGCAAATTGTCGAGGTTAGGCGCTGCCGCCACCTGTTTTGTGCTGCTTTCCGCATGCCGGAAGAATCCTGAAGAAAGCGCTCTCACGCCGGAAGATTCTCTCAAGACAATGCGTGTGCGAGGAGACTTTCATGTCGAGCTGTTTGCGGCGGAACCGGAAGTAATGAGTCCGGTGGATATGGCGTTTGATGAGAACGGAAAAGTCTATGTCGCCGAGATGCTCGATTATCCGGAAGATCCGCCGCCCGGCAAACCTGCCAGGTCGCGAATCCGGCTTCTCGAAGACACCAATCATGACGGCAAGTACGATCGCTCTACGATCTTCGCGGATCATGTTCTGGCCGTCAGCGGGCTCATGCCATGGAAACATGGCCTCATTGTTACCAGCGCGCCTGACATCCTTTTTATGGACGACACCAACGGCGACGGGAAAGCGGACGTGCGCAAGGTTCTCTACACCGGCTTCGCGATGGCGAACCAGGAAGCCCGCATCACGAATCCGCGTCTCAGCATCGACAATTGGATCTACTGCTCGAACATGGGAAACGGCGCTCTGATCCATTCTGTCGATCATCCGGAGATGCCGCCCGTTTTGGTCCGCGGCACGGATTTCCGATTTGATCCGATTAGCGGGAAAGCGGAAGCCGCTTCCGGACCGGCTCAATTCGGCTCGACTTTCGACGATTTCGGCAACCGCTTCATCACGCAGAATACGACGCATATCCGCCACGTGGTGCTTCCCATGCAATATATCGCGCGTGCGCCCCTGCTCGAGGTTCCTGCCGAAGCGCAAGACATATCCGACCACGGCCGCCCTTCCGCCCGCTTATTCCCCCTCACGCATCCCCAGGAATGGCGCAAAGAGCGAACCAGTCTTCGGCAGGAGCGCTATGACGAAAACGAACTACATCGCACTGAAGAGGTTGGCGGCTGGTTTACTGCTGCCTCCGGCAGTACGATTTACAACGGAGATGCTTGGCCCAAGGAATATGACGGAAATGTGTTTACTGGCGATGTCAGCCAAAACCTGATTCATCGCGACATTCTCTTTCCCGACGGTGCAACGTTCCGCGCGCATCGCGCCGCCGACAATGTCGAATTCCTGGCTTCAACCGACGTTTGGTTTCGTCCTTGCCACTTTGCCAATGCGCCGGATGGCAACTTCTATTTCACCGATATTTACCGGCAGGTCATTGAAACGCCGGTATCCATTCCAGAAGCAATTCGTAAAAAGATCAATTTCTACAACGGAGATACCCTTGGGCGTATCTATCGCATTGTCTACAATCATCCTTCGACCCATAGAAATTTACAGCCCGGTTTTGGCGCACTGAGTTCAACAGATTTGGTGGCACAACTCGCAAGTGCAAACGGCTGGAATCGCTGGACGGCACATCGGCTGCTGCTCGAACGGCAGGATAAAACGGCGTTTCCTAAGCTTCAGGAGATGGCGGCGAGCGGTCCCTCGCCTGAGGCTCGCATGCATGCGCTTTCGCTGCTCGATGCACTCTCCGCGCTGCAGCCGGCGGAAATCGAGCGCGCGTTGCACGATTCCGACGGGCGCATCCGGCAGAATGCGGTGCGGCTGAGTGAAAAAGACCTGAACCGATCGAAGCCATTGGCCGCTGCCGTTCTGGCGGCGGCAGGAGACTCCGATCCTCACGTTCAGTTCCAGGCTGCGCTGACGCTTGGTAATGTCAAAGATCCCAAAGCTCTCGCGGCGCTGGCCAACGTCGCCCATGAGCATTCCGCCGACCCCTGGTTTCGCGGCGCCATCTTGAGTTCTGTGGCTGATTCCGCATCGCCTTTTTATGAACAGATCCTGGCCAAGGGCGAAGCCTGGAGCGATCCGCAATTACTTGTTGAGCTTTCCGCCCTGATAGGCTCGCGCCGGAACGAGCGGGAACTCTCGCAATGGTTTGCCACTCTGCGGAAGTTAAGCCGCCCGGAGCGGGAACTGGCCGGTCTCACGCGAGGACTGGAACTCGTTAGAGCGCGGTCTCTTCAGGTGCCGGGAGCCGAAGCCGCACTGACGCAGCAGATCGATTCCGGAAACCAAGCCGTTCAGAGGGCCGCTTGGGAAGCATCGCGGCATTTCAAGATGGATAACCTTCTGAAGCGTGCAATAAAGGATGCCACTAATCCGGAATTTCCGGAAGGAAAACGAATCGTTGCAATCCGTGCCCTGCGCGGCGGCCGTTTCAATGTAGTCGGGCCGGTTCTCGATAAAATTCTCGTGCCGAACGCCACACCGAATACAGAAGTGGCGGCGATCGATTCCCTCGCCTCGTTCGAAGACCCGGGTGTCGCTAAAATCATCCTCGCGCACTGGAGCAATCTCTCTCCCCAAGCGCATGAGCACGGTTTCGACGCGCTCGTCTCTCATAAAAATCGTGTCCCAGTTCTTTTGCAGGCCATCCAGGACAGAAAGCTGGATCCTGCGGCGCTCGATGGCAGCGTGAGATCGCATCTTTATGAAAATCCCGACCCGGCGATTGTGAGTAGAGCCCGCGCGCTGCTGGGCGATGCCAAGACCAGTCGTGATCAGGTAGTTGCCCACTACCAGGACGTCGTGAAGATGCCGGGCGATGCATTCCAGGGAAAGATAGTTTTTCAAGCCAATTGCGCGCGCTGTCACATGCCGCGTATCCAGGGTGCGCGGGTTGGGCCGGATTTGTCCGGCATCAATAACAAGACCAAAGAAGAATTGCTGACCGATATCTTGAATCCGAGCTATGGAATCGAGCCAACCTACATCAATCATGTTGCAACTACGAAAGATGGCTATATCTATGATGGAATCGTCTCGAACGAAACTCCTGGCCTGATCACGCTGCGCTCGGGCTCGGAAAGCGGCGATCAAACGCTGCTACGCAGCAACATCGCGGAAATCCGCTCCTCTCCGGTTTCACTCATGCCCGAAGGATTCGAGAGAACGCTCAAAGAGCAAGATATCGCAAACATCATTGCCTACCTGCGCGGCGGACTCTAGTCCAACTTCGTCACATAGAATATTCACGACCGCTCCCTCTGGTCGCGGCTCTGTAATCTGTTGAAAACACCGCAAACTTTTTCTGAGCCATGATCGAAGGGAGTGGTTGTGACGAACTTGGCTAGCGCTGATCAGGAAAGCTTGAATAGCCGGACTGCGTTGCCATAGAGCATTTTCCGCACTGCTTCCGCATCGGGTGCGAGTCTACGTACTGTCGCCAATTGTTGCGAGCCGCTGCACGGTTTGCCGGTTCCGATTCGGTCATTACAATCGCTTCCATACAGCAGTTTGTCCTGATGTCGCTTTAAGAAATCGCGGGCAAAGTCTTCATCCCGCAATAATGCATTCAGCCCCGATCCGGCGGAAAGGTCGCCGTAAATATTCGGATAATCGGAAAAGAGCCGGTCTGTAATACCACCCGGAACCACCGGGCCTTTCGGGTACATGACAGATTGATCGTGGTTTTTGTCGATGTTGCCCCACCAAGTCTGGGCGTGTCCAATAAAGTTAACCGTCGGATACTTATCGAGCATTTTGTAGAACCGCTCGATCCCTAGGTTGTAGGTCTTATATTGAAAATGCATCAGCACCGGTACGCCGTGATGCCTGGCGATTTCCGCCACCAGTTGCATGGCTTTGGAGTCGCACTCGACGTGGAATTTCTGCTCGCCGATCCCAATTGCCCCGGCCTTCAAGAATTTTTCCAAAACGGACTTCGTCTGCGGTATGTCCGGCAGCTCATTTGCAAAAAACAGAAATTTTTCGGGATAGGCTCTTGCGAGTGCGACTACCGTATCGTTCCCGCCGCATCCTGCCGCAAGTCCGTATTTCGATCCCGCTGGCAGCAGAATGGTCTTTGTAATTCCCATAGCGCGCTGATGAGCGATAAGCTCGTCATCGGTGCGCCCGCTATAGTTTGTGTGCTGGTGAATATCCAGTACGGGTTCGGCGCCCTGCGCCAGTGCCGCCACAGGAATCAGGCCCAAGAACGCTCGTCGTGAGAAAAAAGCCGCGCTGGTCACAAATTAAGATATTACTTCGTCGCAGCGGTTGACGGTCCGACTCGTAGTACTCTATCCAGGAATCTATACGCTCGCTCGCGAACGTCAGGTGGAAAATCGTGCCCGCAATCCGGGTGCTCGACTACCAGTCGGCGATCGGGAAACTTGCTTTTGACTCGCGTCAAACAGTCTTTTACGCCTTCGACATCGAAGTTCGAATCGTGCAACGGTGCATTGACGAAAACAGCACGTGGCGCAATGGCCAATAGAATATCGCTGAAATCGAACGGCAATTCCTTAGGCGAATTGTGATAAACGCTCGCGATCAGCGGCATGTACCGGTCCGACGACCAGCCTTTTAAGTTGCCGCCGTAGTAGTACGCCATAGAGGTAAACCCGCAGCTCGTTACAACGGCCCGAATCCGTTTATCGAAGGCAGCGACGAACAGCGCGTTGTGTCCACCTAGCGAATGTCCGATAGCGGCGATTCGCCGGGAGTCCACTTCCGGAAGCGAAGCGAGCAAGTCCACAGCCCGGATATGATTCACGATTCCTTTCATGGAGCCGCTTTTATATCCGCGTCCATAGACATCCTTTTGAAAATCGGTTTTGTCGTCGCCGAAGCTGGGATAGTCCGGCGCCAACGCCACATAGCCGCGCTCGGCGAGTTCCGCGGCATAGTGGAGATTTGCTTTGCCGCCCAGACCGGCCGGCTCATCTTTCCCTATGGCCGTCGTCTGATGAAGGCAGAGAGCGGCCGGCGCGCGGTGAGCGCCATTGGGTATCAGAAGCCACGCGTAGACAACGTTGCCAGGCTCGGCGGAGAACGTGATCTTCTTGCGAATGTACCGTGGAAGCTCCACCTGTTCCAGCGTTTGGATATGCAAAGGGGAGCGGTGGTCGATG
The DNA here is from genome assembly GCA_025924475.1 of Bryobacteraceae bacterium. Taxonomy (GTDB): domain Bacteria; phylum Acidobacteriota; class Terriglobia; order Bryobacterales; family Bryobacteraceae; genus Bog-105. Next base: position 8,941 of record JAICIH010000012.1, on the reverse strand, counting down.
TGTGGCAAAGGCCCCATTACTTTTGTAATGGAGCGGAGGTCTTTGGCCGGGACTCTGTACAGAACGGCCGTAAGTAGAAGTGCAAAAGCGATAGACCGGCGCCTCAAGTGTTTGGCACCGTAGAGGCTGCGGCGGTCAGTTCGTCCAGTTCGGTTTTTGTAAATTCACGCTCATGCGGAAACGCTATTCCCACCACCGCTCGTACGCCGGCTGCTCCGTCGGATATCGGTAGCGCCACGGCAGCCCGCGCATTCACCGCTTTCGCACCAGGCCTCACATTTCCTGAAGAGTCGTCTTTGAGATTGCAGGTCTGAATGGGTTCCTTGCGCTTTAGCGCGAGCCCAGCCATTCCCTTGCCGTTCGGTACCCACGCGACTACCTGCTGAACTTGTGGAGGAATATTTATTGCGCTTACCAGCCGTAACCCGCCCTTTTCGAACAGATGGACCGTTCCAGCCGCACCTTCCTGTTCTGTAAGGAAGTTTCGAAGCCATTGATCCAGTTCAGGCGAAGTGTTCATTCTGTGGGAATCATATCGCCTGTTTCATCAACTCGCCGGCATGCTTTTGAATCTTCTGTATCGCATCGGCGATCTGGTCCATGTCGCTCTTCGTTCCCAAGAACATATTCTGCGTGAACCAAACTGCTTCCTCGCAAAGCTGATTGTTTGCCGGACATTCGTTGTGTTCTTCCCATTCCCGAAGAATATTTTCCGGAAACAACTTGCGGTAGGCCCGTGACTCGACCGCCATTTTCAAAAACGGCTCGCGGTTCAATGGACGATAGCCGCGCGATGCCGGAATGCCTTCCGCGGCCAGAGCTTTCAAGAAAGTGGCACGAGGCAGTCCAGCGAACCCGTCTTTTCGATAGCGAAACATGTAAAGGTGATACGCATTCCGGGTGCAACCCTCATACATTTGCGCCGGGATGATGCCGGGAATCTCTTTCAGCAGAGATGTCAGGTATACCGCATTCCTTGTTCGGCACCTCGACTGCTCTTCTAATCGCGTCATCTGTGCCAGAAGCAGCGCGGCTTCCATTTCCACCATGCGGCGGTTGTCTCCGGTCCCCGAATAGGCAAAGTTTCCTCCCGGAGCTTTCAATCCACTCCCATTGTTGTGAAACGTGTAACAGCGCTCGTGCAGTTGCTCGTCATTGGTGAGAATGGCTCCGCCTTCACCGGAGTTCAAATTCTTGGAAGCTTGAAAACTAAAGCAGCCCGCGGTTCCGTAGGTGCCCACCTTGCGGCCACGCCATTCGGCCAGATGGGCCTGGCATGCATCTTCCAACACGCTGATCCCATGTTTGCGGCCGACGGACAGAATAGAATCCAGATCGCAAGCCGAACCGCCTAAATGAACCGGCAGGATCGCCTTCGTCAGCGGGCCGATGGCCGCCTCAACCTTGTTCGCGTCTATTTGAAACGTGTTGACGTCGGTATCGACGAAGACAGGCAGCGCATATTGACGCAGCACCACATTAATTGTGGCTATGAATGTGTAGGGCGGAACGATTACCTCATCGCCTGGCTCGATGCCCATCCCATTCAGAGACACATAGAGTGCGCTGGTCCCGTTCGCTGTTGCCAGGCAATGCCGCGCGCCGGTTAGCTGGCGAAACGCTTCCTCAAATTTCTTCGTTTGCTGACCGGTCCCGCGATACCATTTACCGCTGCGCAAGGTCTCTTGCAGGGCTCGTTCTTCCAATTCCCCTGAAATAGGCCAGCTCGGAAAGGCCTCGCTGCGGACCTTTGAACCGCCAAGCAGGGCGGGCTTGGCTGTTCCATCCACGACTTTCGCGGCTGGAAGCGATGCTGCCAACGAAGAAGTGGCGGCGCTCAGCGCGGGCGTTCTTTTGAGAAACGATCGTCTGGTCCAAGGCATAAATTTGACTGTCCCAAATCATCCTATACAAATTTCAAGTTCCTTGTGCGAACACACACTTTTTGAGTTAACATTCCTTACAGCATAGAAAGGGTGTTGGGGCTATGATCGCAAGGAAATCGCTTACCAGTCTCGGCGTGAATTCCGGCGTAGTTTTGTTGTTCGGACTTCTATTCGCATGCTCTTCTTTCGCACAGAACATAACCGGGACCATACTCGGAACGGTCACCGACGCCTCGGGCGCTGCGGTCACCGGCGCCTCGCTAGTCGTGGTGAATCAGAACACTAACATCGAATACCAAGCCGTCAGCGACGCCAGCGAATATACGGTTACTAATCTGCCTCCCGGCGTATATTCGGTCCGCGCCGAGTTGAGCGGTTTCAAACCCAGCATCACAAAAGATATTGTGCTGCTGGCGAATCGCTCGGCCCGCGTCAATATCGTCCTGTCCCCGGGCTCTGTCAACCAGACGGTCGAAGTGACCGCTTCGGCTCCCACGATCAATTCCGAGAACGCCACGGTCGGCAACATCATGCAATCCAATGCGATCACCACCGTTCCTTTGAATGGCAGGACGGTAGACCGATTAGTTCGTATTTCGGCTGGGGTCACCACGGACAACGCCAATAACCCTCGCGTAGCCGGCAGCCCCTATTGGGGCGGCATCTCCTTTAATGTGGATGGCGTCGGATACAACGACTCCGGAAACGGCGGCGGTGCCTATTCCTACAAACACGGCTTATCCACCCAACCGTCCGTCGACGCCATCAGTGAATTCAAAATCGACTCCAACAGCATGAAGGCCGAATTTGAGAGTGGCGTCTCCGTTACGATTGTCACTAAAAGTGGAACTAATGACTTTCATGGTTCTGCCTTGTGGTTCAACCGTAATCGCGAATATGCGGCGCAAAATTTCTTTTTGACGAGCCAACCCAAGCCGGCATTCAACCGCAATGAATTGGGAGCGACACTCGGCGGCCCGATCGTCAAGAATAAGTTGTTTTTCTTTGGCAGCTTTGAAGACTTGCTGGAGCGCAGCTCTCTGACAACGTCCGCGCTCTCCGTTCCAACGGATGCCATGAGGAGCGGAAATTTTGCCGGCCTCGCCCCAATCATTGATCCTTCATCCGGAACGCCGTTTCCGAATAATCAAATTCCGGGTACCCGTCTGGATCCTCGTGCGCAGGCCCTTGTGGCGCGCTATCCGAAACCTAACATTCCTGGCGTACAGGGCGGAACGCTACAAAACTACATCGCCGCCGTTCCGAACAAATACGATGTTTATCGGTTTGGTGCGCGGGCAGACTACAAGTTTTCCGACAAAGACAGCTTCTTCGTCAATTTGAATTATTCGAAGGGTGATCCATACTTCGTCGCTCAGAACTATCCCATCGGCTACGGCTCCTGGCAATACGGCGGTTATACAACCAAAAGCATCAACGCGACGTACACGCGCATGATCTCAGCGACCGTTGTCAACGAAGCGCGCTTCGGCTTCCTTTCGCATGCCTCCGGGCGGCAGGGCATGAATAAAGATTTCGATCCTCGGTCCCTTTTCCCTGGCTTGTATCCGGTCGATTATGGCGGGTTGCCAAACATAAACATGATTGCAAACCAAAGCGGAGCCACCTCTTATACATCCATCGGGGACTACGGCGGTGCGCAGGTGCCGCCGGAAACAACGCCACAATACATCGACAATCTCACCATCGTGCGCGGAAAACATACCTTTAAGACCGGTTTGGATTTGGCGATCTATCGTGTATCTTCTACGCCGACCGTTGCGGGACTCGGCTCGGGACTGGTAAATAATGCTGGTCTTGGCCGCTTCGATTTCACTGGCCGCTATACTAGCGCCACCGCTACCGCCACACCTGCAAACGCCTTCGCCGATTTTCTTCTTGGTGACGCAAACATGACGTATCGATCGTCGGGAAGTCCTGCCGAGGTCTTTTCTTCCACACGTTACAGCGCGTATTTCCAGGACGATATACAGATCTCTCCCAAATTGAGTCTCAGCGCTGGTATTCGCTATATGGTCCAGATTCCGTGGACGGAGCGCGACGGTCGAATGGCGCAGTTCGATGGAGCGTCCGGCAAGCTCTACCTGGCGGGCAGTCAATTCCCGCCCGGAACGCAGCAGGCTTTGGTGAATGCGTATCCGGTTACCTTTGCGAAAAATATTGGCTTATCCGATACGTTGATCCAAACCGATCGCAACAACTGGCAGCCGCGCATCGGCATTGCCTATCGTCCATTCGGCAATGGCAAGACGGTGATTCGCTCGGGCTTTGGAGTGTACACGAGCTTTCTTCCGGTCTTTATCGGATTCCGTCAATTAGGCTTCAGCAATCCACCCTTCTTACTGGCCGAAACGTTTGAATCAGCTCCTGGCCGAACACCTTCTTTAACTTTGGCCAATCCGTTCCCAGGCAGCGGAACGCTTTCGCCCAATCCGAGTATTACGGCCGTACAGCGCGACTTAAGAAATTCCGAATCGTATCAATGGAATTTCACCGTAGAGCATGAACTAGCCCCCAGTCTCGGCGTCAGGATTTCCTACGTTGGAAATCGCAGTACACACCTGCCTTGGTACAACTACTCCATCAACCTGTCGCGACAACAGATCCCCGGAGCTCTTCAGCCCAATCGACCCTATCAGCCCTGGGCCGATATTTTGATGCTCGCGACCGGAGGCGATTCCACAATGAATGAACTGCAGTTGGAAGCAACAAAGCGGTATTCCAGCGGTCTGACGTTCCAGCTTGAGTATGCGTGGACTAGTTCGATCGACAATGTACCCACGGTCGGAGGAGGACAGGATACTTATAACATCAGCGCGGATCGCGGATATACCGACGGCGTGCGCCGCCACGTGTTTACCGCCGCGTATTCATATGAACTGCCATTTGGCAAAGGCAAGCACTTCCTGACCAATGCGAGCGGATTGGCGAATGCGCTCGTCAGTGGTTGGCAACTCGCCGGGATTACCTATCTGCGCACTGGCACGCCTTTTAGTCCGACAGTTAGCGCCACCCAACAAGGCTGGCGCGCTACACGTCCCAATGCAATTGGTGTCGGTGCGTTGTCTCGGTCCGAACGCAGTATCAACCGATGGTTCGATCCTTCCGCCTATGTTTCGCCGGCCCCGTTCACGTATGGCAACGCATCCCGCAACAGCCTCTTCGGTCCCGGCGACATGGTATTCGATGTCAGTCTTCTCAAAGACTTCTCGATTTTCGAACGTGTGAGAGCACAGCTTCGTGGCGAGTTTTTCAATATGCCAAACCATACGAATTTCCTGAATCCTGCGACCAACATTTCGATCCCAGGTTCCGTTGGACGAATTACCAGCGCCGCAGATCCACGCCAGGTGCAGCTCGGAATCAAGTTCCTTTTCTGATGGCGCAGTATTTAAGGCTGGCGCTCACTGCGCTGGCGATCGCTGGTCTGCTATCCGCTGAACCACCCTGGTGGGAGCGTGAGCCTCTCCGGATTATCGATCTCACCACCAGCATGAGCCAGATCGATTATCGCGATCCGGCGCGTGTGGCGCAGAAAAAGGCTGATCTCGGCTATAACGCCGAGCATTTCGAAATAATGGCCATGCCGGCTGGTCTCGATGACCGCGGCTTTTTTTTCAAGTCGAAGCTCGCTTCTGTCCCTCACCCCGATTATCTGGGCCGCTACATTTCCGAAGCGAAGAAGCGCGGCATACGCGTTCTTATCTATTTCAACGTCCACTACTACACCATGCGCTTCGCCGCCGAGCATCCGGATTGGCGCGAAATTCGCCAAAACGGCCAGCCGCTGGATCACGTCTACGACACCGGCGCGAGCTTCTGCGTCAACACTCCGTGGCGCGACTGGGTGTTTCAAGTCATTCGTGATCTCGCCGCTTACCCCATCGACGGCATTTTCTACGACGGTCCCATATACCGCCCCGATACCTGTTATTGCAAGTATTGCCGGGCAAAGTTCCGCAAGCGTTATGGAACGGAAATGCCGCCGAAGAGTGTCCGCACGGGCAAGGCCTTTCAGCAGCTCTTGGAATTTCAAGCCGATAGTATCGCCGATTTCCTGCGCGACACAAACGCTATTTTGAAGTCGAAAAACCCCAATTGCGCTCTCTATATGAATGGCGGCGTTCGTGGCGCGAACTGGGCCACCGGCCGCCTGAATCGTGTGCTGATCAAAGAGCAGGATCTGCTCGGAAGCGAAGGCGGATTCCTTGGGGGCGATCTGACTCGCATTCCTCTCTGGAAGCCGGGCCTGACGGCGCGCCTGCTCGAAACACAATCCGGCGGCAAGCCACGCGTGATTTTTTCTGCAGCCAGCCATAAGCCCTGGACGTTTTCGCTGCTGCCCGATCCGGAGTTGCGTCTTCTCTACGCCGATACCATCGCTAATGCTGCCAATGTGTGGGTGGGAATCACGCCCTTCGAGTTCGAACAACCGGAGATGAAAACCCTTGCCGCCATGAATCGTTTTTTCGCGAAAAACGCGGAATACTATTCGCAAACTCGTTCGGCCGCGCGGGTGGCGGTCGTCTGGTCCGATGTTACAGCCAACTTCTATGCCGCATCTGCCGCCCAACTTATCGATATCGATCGGACCACGGCGCGTAGCGATATCGGCAACGTTGACGGCGAATTCTCCGGTATTACCGAACCGCTCCTTCGCGCGCATATTCCGTTTGATGTGCTCGATGACGTTGCATTGGAAAGCGATTCGCTCAACCGCTACGATGCGATCTTTTTACCGAACGTCGCCTGTATGAGCGACAAAATTGCCGCCCGGCTTGCGGATTACGTCCGGCAGGGAGGCAACCTGGTGGCCGATTTCGAGACCTCCCGATATGACGAGACCGGCATCCTTCGAAATAACTTTGCTCTGGCCGAAGTGTTCGGCGCCAGCGCCGCTCCCAAAATACGTGGCCCGCGCCGTTGGGATTTCCTGCGACCGGTCACCAAAAACAGGCTGCTCACTGGTGTGGACCGCGAATTTCTTCCGTCGCCTATTTACTACGTGCCCGCCATTCTGCAATCCGGTCATGCCGTTTTGCAATACACGGATCGGCTTGCCGGGCCTTACGATGGCGTTCCTCCGCTCTCAAAGGACCCCGCAATGATTGTGAACCAGGTAGGAAAAGGCCACGTCGTTTACTTCAGCGGCGACATCGGCAACACTATCACGAAATTTCACACGCCTGAGCTGATGGACCTTCTCGAAAATGCGGGCCGCCAGCTCGCGGCGCGGCCTATTGTCGTTGAGAACGCTCCGGAGTCGGTGGAAGTGGTGGTTCGCACGCAGAACGACAAACACCGCACGCTGGTTCATCTGGTGAACTTCACCGGCGAGATGACTCGTCCTATCCGCCACATTGTTCCGGTTTCGGATGTGCGGATCACATTGAGCCCGGACATTCGGGCGACCAATGCATTCACTTTATGGGACCATCGCATGATTCCGCTCACCACGGATTCTTCGGGCGTCCGCCATGCCGTCATTCCGCGCTTAAACGAATACGATGTGCTCGTATTAGAAAACTGAACTGCGCACGCGCATCATCAACGAATCGACTCCCTGCGCCACGATTTCCTCCACATCGGGAGTAAACGGCGCCGGCTGGCCGTATGCAATCATCGCGCCTCCCCCCTCGTAGCCGCCTTCTTCAAGCACCCGCCGGGACGGGATATAAGCAAATACGTCGTTCGAGTAACCGGCAACCCAGAGCTTGTCAAATCCGTACTTCCGTTTAAACCGGAGCGAATAATCGACCACAACTTCGCCGCCCAACGCGATAAATGTCATGTCTTTGCCGAACTGCCACACCTGAATGGGATAAGAATGATGATCGGGTAGCTTGCCGTCCCGGTCGAGCATTTGAAGCATCAATCGGGCGTGCCGTTGCACAAGTGCGTTGCTCGCATGCGTGCGGCTCTCCAGTTCCTCGCGCGACGGAGGCTTCTGAAACGGAAGATCCACGCTGACAAAAGCGGCAACCAGTGGGCCTTCCACAGGCTGCATCTTCCCGTGCAAAACCTGATCTACGGCAGTGGCGATGGTCTTACCATAGATTTGAGCGAGTTCAACGGCGTGTCGCGGCATCGGGTTCGCATCCGCTCCGCAATCCTGAACGAACAACGCCGGAACGCCCGGATATCGCTTTTCGAGCTCGGCTTGCGCGTATCCGGCCCAATCGCCATTAATTTCATAGTCGTCGAGTACCGTGTTGTGACAGGCGTATCCAAAGACGATCGCACGTAGGCGATGATCCGCACCGCGAACCGCCAACACCGGTACGTCTTGCTCCACCGGGCCGGGGTATTCTAGATGCCCCACTCTCCGGCGATTCACTGCCACGCCCGCGAAGCCCTGCTCGAACGCTAGCTCCGCCGGAGCCAAATCGTGAATAGCGTTTCCAATCGCCTCGACTACCTGATCCTGCAGCTTGGTCGTGAACGCACGCACTACCGCCAGATCCGCCTCGCCGTAAGGATAAGCCGGTGAAAGCATGTGGCCCACAACGGGTGCGCTGTGGTCGTGTGACGAATTGAGCACCACACGTTCGCGAGGCAGCCCGAACTGCTGCTGTACGCGCCGGAAAATGGGATCCGAAACTTCTCCCGGGAACCCCAGCAGATCGGAGGTCACCAGTACCGTAACAGCTCCTGCCTGGTCCTTTAGGGCAAGCGCCTTTACGAAGATGTGCTGCCGCACGCCTTCCGAAGGATGTGTACGCGCGGCGTAACCGCCCATCCAGATCGGCTGTGACGGTGTGATGTCAACTCGCCCGGTTCCCGCTTGCCACGCGGCAAAACCCGATCCGGCCCACATCAGAACGGTAACTGCCACGTAAATGATTCTCCTGATTCGCATAATGCTCAGATTGTCAAAATATGTTTTGTATTGTCAAAGCCAGGGATTATGATGGACCAGCCTTCTCCAGTTTCCATATCGCGCCGTAAATTGCTGCGGAATGTAGCGGCAGCAGGAGCGCTCCCGGCGTTCTCGCAAAGCGAAGAGACTCAGATGCCTGGAAAACTCAAAATTT
>JAICIH010000011.1 GCA_025924475.1 Bryobacteraceae bacterium | reverse complement strand
GCCTGTGTTTTGGCGGGCGGCGGCGATCTGGACGGACCGGGCGGGTATTGGGATTCGAGCGGCAAAAAGATGTGCCAGGCGATTCCATATCAATCGCTCAAGTTTTTAGGCGATCGCGGTCCGATGATTTTCGCTCTGAACGCCAAAAGAGGACCAACGCTGGTGATCAACGGCACGGCCGATCGCGTGGTGGATATTTCGCATCACGGCCACGAGTTTTTTGAAAATCTTCGCAAGCAGACGATAGCGGCGCTGGGCAGTTCGAAAGAAGTGTTCGATTTTACGCTGATTCCTGAAGGCGGGCACAGCCCGTATTTCCTTAGCAAGCCGGCCGCGCTTTGGCTCGAGGAAAAACTGAAATTTCCGAACTGGACGAAGAAGCAAATCGAAGCGATGCCGGAAGTAGAGACGCATGGGATGAAGGCGCTGGGCGGGAACATTCCGGCTGTTCCGCGCGGCGATCTGCATGCCATTCCGGATGCGGTGTGGCAATCGCAGCAGGAGAGTTATATTTACGAGACCTGGGTGGAACGAGCGCAGGCCGCGGTACGCACGGGCGCACCGTAAACGCGTGCTAACCTTTAGCTTCTTTACCTAGTTTCCTCCATGCCCGATCAGAATCTCGAAGTTATCCCGCTCGGCGGTCTTGGCGAATTCGGCATGAATTCGATGGCGCTGCGGTATGGCGAGGACATCATTGTGATCGATGCCGGAATGATGTTCCCGGATTCCGAATTGCTTGGCGTCGATATCGTTACTCCCGATTTCACGTATCTGGAACAGCACGCCGCGATGGTGCGCGGGCTCATCCTGACGCACGGCCATGAAGATCATATTGGCGGCGTACCGTTTCTGCTTTCGCAACTGAACATTCCGGTTTATGGAACCGAATTCACGCTGAAGTTGGTAGAGCGCCGCCTGGACGAGCACGAGATGCTCGAGGAGGCCTCGCTACATGTGGTGGAGGCGGGGGAACGGATGCAGTTGGGGCCGTTCGAGATCGAATTCATCCGGGTGACGCATTCTATTGTGAGTTGCGTTGCGCTGGCGATTACAACGCCTTTGGGAGTGGTGATTCATACGGGCGATTTCAAAGTCGATCCTACTCCTACGGACAATGAATTATTCGATTTGCATACGCTGGCCGAGTATGGCAAGCGCGGTGTGCTGCTGCTCATGTCGGATTCGACGAATGTTGACCGGCCCGGATATTCGGAAAGCGAACGGGCGGTACGGCCGCGCCTGGAAGATCTGTTCAGCCGGTGCGAGCGGCGCCTGGTGATCTCCTGTTTCAGCAGCTCGATTCACCGGCTGCAGCAGATTCTGGACTTGGCAGCGGAATATGGCCGCAAGGTGGCGTTTCTCGGCCGCAGCATGTTGAACGTGACCGAAATTGCGCACAGCCTGGGGCTGCTCTCGATTCCGGATTCGACCCTGCTACGACCGCAAGACATCATGCAGATAGCGCCGGATAAGGTCGCGGTGGTTGTGTCGGGTACGCAGGGAGAGCCAATGTCGGCGCTCTCGCGTGTAGCCGTCGATAATCACAAACACCTGTATCTGCAGCCGGGCGACATGGTGGCGCTCAGTTCGCGCATCATTCCGGGAAACGAAAAAGCAATCTATCGAATGATGAATCACATTGCGCGGCGGGGCGCCGAGTTGGTGTATGGCTCGATGAACCCGCCCGTGCATGTATCGGGGCATGCCAGCGAAGAAGAGCTGAAGCTGGTATTAAACCTGGTACGCCCGCGCTACTTTGTGCCGATTCACGGCGAATACCGCCAGCTTTCGCGGCACGCGCAACTGGCCGAGCATTTGCGATTTGCCGGTTTGAAAGACACGTTTGTGTTAGAGACCGGCGCCACGCTGATCATCGATTCGCAAGGCGCGCGGCGCGGCGAAAAGATCACAGTGGGCCGGGTGTGCATCGATTCCGGATCGCTCGATGACGTAGTGGAAGACATCGTGATTCGCGACCGCCGTCACTTGTCCGAAGACGGCTTCGTTTTGCCCATCATCGCCATCAACAAACTTAGCGGTAAGAGCGAAGGCCTTCCGGAAATCGTGAGCCGGGGCTTTGTGGGCGGCGACAATGCTGACCTTTTACAGGAGGCGCGCAGCGTGGTCCGCCGGACATTGGATAGCTCCAGTCCCGAAGAACTCGGGGATTGGGGGGTAATGCAGGAGAAGATCCGGACGGATCTCAAGAGGTTCCTTAGCAAACAGACGCAGCGGCGTCCTTTGATCATGCCGGTGATTCTTGAAGTTTAGAGGTATAGAATAATCTCGTACATCCCAATGGAGGGGTATATATGAAAAAATTTGTACTCGCGACATTCCTTGTGGCTTCGGTCGGCTCGGTTGCCGCGCTAGCGGATCAGATCACTGGCTACGTCTCGGAAGCCGGCTGCGGAGCCAAGCACTCCACCGTCAGCGCGGCCAACACCAAGTGCATAGAAGGCTGTCTTAAGAAAGGCTCCGATCCCGTGCTGGTGAGTGAAGGCAAGGTGATGAAGTTCGATGCCGACTCGAAAGAGAAGGCGAAGGCTTTTGCCGGCCAGAACGTAAAGATCGACGGCACCATGGATGGCGATGTCGTAAAGGTCAACTCGATCGACAAGGCGGAATAAAAAAATTGGGGACAGCCGCGCCCGCACTCCCGCTTACTTACGTGCGCGGTTCTTTAGTTAATGCACGAACTCGAGGTCCAGCTTCCCAGCTGGACCTCGATAGAGCACAGCCAGATTTTTGAGCTTGTGTTTGCCATCGAGCGGGAAATAGAGAAAGCCTTCCACCGGCTCAGTGGATTCCTTCTCCGGTAATTGCTTTGCCTTGAGAGCCTCAAGCAATGTCTGGTTCCCCTGGCTTTTGGTATCCATTTTCGAGCCGAGGACGACCACTTTGGAGTTGCCGGGGGATCCGCCTGAGCCGCCCATTATCCCTCCTATACCGACAGAAGTACCGGTTTTCGTCGGTTTGGCACCGGCAGTGTTGGCGACTACAAGAGCACCTTGGCCGGCTATTTCGGCAGGAGTGAATGGCTTGGAGCGCTCGCCGTCATCATGCGCAAGTAGAATAAAGTCATCCGGTGAGATTTCAACGGGTTTGTCGGTTTTGGGCGTGATGCGAACCTGCAGGAGCACGATGCCTTTTCCGGGATCCGCTCCCAGCTTGCCGGTCACTTCTTCCTGGGATAGCGAAATTGTGGCGACTATATCGATCTGCTCGTTGCCGGCGCTGGTTTGTGGAGATATGACCTTTTTTGCCGCAGAGGCCGGCGTGGCGATCAGCACTACTATCCCGAGGGCGGCAAACGTACGCATAAGGACTGCTGTTTTGAACTTAACACCGGCGGCTCCGGAAAAATAGTGGCCAACGCCAGAGAAGTTTTTGCGAATTATCCGGAGATCGAGGTCGATTCCGCGTCGTCGGCATGGACCCGGCTCCGCTTTCGGCCGAGCAGCGAATCACGGGAGCGGGTGACTGGCTTTGTGCGCGGGGAGCTGGCCGACCTTTCCCCCGATCTTTGTGAGCATCTGGCGATGGCGGCTGACGAACTGCTCGGTAACGCTATGGAGCACGGCTCCCATTTCAATCCGGAAGGGAAGATTGAATTCAGCCTGGTGCGGACACCGCGCATTCTGCTGTTCAAGATCGGCGACGGCGGCCCGGGCTTTTCGCTGAACGCCATCGCGCATGCCGCGGTGAGCAATCCGCCGGAGGAACCGCTGCGCCATACGCAATTTCGTAACGACCTGGGAATGCGGCCGGGCGGCTTCGGCATTCTGCTAGTAAAACAAATTGCTGATGAGTTGATTTATAGTGAGCGCGGCAATGAAGTTGTTCTGGTGAAGTTTCTGGATCCGAAGAAATAAAGGAGACAGGAGACCGATTCTAGCCTGACAATTCTGAGAATTTGGTTCGAAGAATTGGGGCTAGAGCTTTCAGCGGTCAGGCGTCAGCTTTTAGCTTTTAGCGGGCTGCGCGCCGGGTCGCCGCCCGCTGAGAGCTGATTGCTGGTCGCTAAAAGCTTCCGTCCAAAAGCACTAAAGACGCCATCGCTCTCCTGCACTACTCCGTAGAGCGGAGAGATCATTTTACAAGTTTTCCTGCAACTCTCCACCGAACGGGATCATCTTCGCTGAGGTAAGGAGTTTTTAACCATGAGCGCAAGCACCCAAGCCACGCTGGATGTGGCGAACCTCGATCGGCAATTGAATGAGCAGGTCGCGAAGGGAGAGATTCTCGCAGCTTTCGACCGGTTCTACGCCGATGATGTATCGATGCAGGAGAATTCGGACCCGCCGTTTGTAGGCAAGGCGGCCAACCGCAAGCGAGAGGAAGAATTCGTGGCCTCGGTGCAGGAGATTCACAGCGTGAAGCTGCTGTCCTCCGCCGTAAACGGCGACGTTTCGTTCAGTGAATGGGAATTTGACGCCACGTATAAGGGCGGCACACGGATCAAATTGAGCGAAGTGGCAGTACGGCGCTGGAAGAACGGACAGGTTGCGCAAGAACGGTTTTATTACAACAAAGGCTGAGTCCTATTCGTAGCGCAGGGCTTGCTTGGGATCGATGGTGCTGGCGCGGGCTGCGGGGATCAGACCGGCAAACATCGCTAGTATCGCGATGACGGCAATAGAGGCGCTGAAAATGCCGGCGCTTTCGGGCGCTACTCCGTAGAGTTGAGAACTCATGAGACGAGTGAGGGCGTAGGCCAAGGGGACGCCGACAAGGACTCCCGCGACTACGAGAAGAGCCACTTCTTTCATTACTAAGGCGAGTACTTGGCCGGGGGAAGCGCCGATGGCGAGACGTATTCCTATTTCGACGGTTCTCCTGGCGACCGAATAGGCTACGACTCCGTACAGTCCTACTCCGGCGACCAGCATGGCAAGGATACCGAACGCGACGGCGAGGACCGCGCTCAAACGGTCTGTGTACACCGCTTCATCGATGCGCTGCACCATGCTCATAACGTTGAACACGGGTAAGTCCGGGTCGATGGTGCGGACGGCCGCTCGGACGCCGTGTTCCAGCGGTTGGAGATCGACGCGGCTCCTCAGGAAGAAAGTGGCCGAACGAATCCGAGTGACGCGCTCGTAATTCTGTTCGAGCGGGAGGTAGTACATCGGCTTGACGGTTTCGCGCAGGCTCAGATTATCGGCGTCTTTCACCACGCCGATGATTTCGAGGTTCAGCGGATCTGAGCCAGCTCCGACTTTCATCCGTTTACCAATGGCGCCGCGGCCAGCGAGAAAGTGCCTGGCGAACGCCTGATTCACTACAACCACCTTCGGGGCGCCTTCGCGGTCTGCGGAGGTAAATTCGCGGCCGGCCACAATCGGCGTGCCGATGGTCCTGAAAAATCCCGCGCCAATGGTGTTGGTATCGGAGTCGGCGTCATCGTCGTGGCGCGGAGTGTAGCCTTCCACAGTCACGTTGGTGGACGATTCGCTATGAGAGAGCGGGCTAAATTCGGCGATGGCTACCGATTCGACGCCGGGCAGAGCGGTGAGACGACGCTCTAAGTCGCGATACAAAGCACGGCCACGCTCGAGCGAATAGCCGCTGAGCTGAGGATCGATAGAAAAAGTCAACAAGCGTTCCGGACGGAAGCCAGGATCATGCGCTAGCAGATTGATTAACGTTTTGGCGAACAAGCCGGCGCCGATGAGAAGAGCGAGCGAGACGGCGAGCTGTGCTGCCACGAGAGCTTGACGCCAGCGCGTTTGCGAGCCGCTCGCTGAACCAGCCGGATCTTTCAAGGCCGACGTCGGATCTACGCGAGCCGCTTGTAGCGACGGAAACACGCCGAAGAGCAGCGTCGTTATCACTATCAACAGCAAGCTGAAGCCGAGCACGGCGGCATCCGGCCGCACCGACAGCCAATGGCCGGAGAAATCTTCGGGTAATACGGCGATCAAGCCACGTACCATCGCAAAAGACAAAGCAGTGCCGACCACGCCGCCGCCGCAGGCGAGCACGAGACTTTCGGCCAGGCTCTGCCGGATGACTTGCCAGCGGCTCGCGCCGACTGCCACGCGAACCGCCAACTCACGGCTGCGCAGCATGGCTCGTCCCATGAGCAGATTTGCCACGTTTGCGCAGGCGATGGCGAGCAGCAACGCGACCATGGCAAGCAGGACCGTGAGTGGTTTGCGCCATTCTTTTTCCATGGAGTTAATGCCTTGGGCTGCGGGATGAAAATCAAGGGGCTTGGCGAACAGACGCTCGCGCGCGCTTGCGCGCTTTACGATTTCGACGACATGCTGACGCAGCGTCGCCGTCCAGACAGGCCGGAGTGAGGCCAGAGCGCGATCGCGCGAAACGCCAGGCTGCGGCCGTCCAACGATATTCAGCCAATGGACGCCGGCCTTGCCGAATCCATCCCAGCCCGGCGAAACTTCGCGTTTCATCGCGATGGGAAGGTACAGAGCGGGGCTTTGGCCAGCCAGGAATCCGTTGAACGATCGCGGGGCAACGCCGATGATCACGAACGGATGGCCGTTTATCGTGATTTTTCGATTGATAACGCCGGCGTCACCGCCAAAATGTTTTATCCAGTAGGGGAAGCTGAGGACGGCCACGGCATCGCGGCCCGGCACGCGATCCTCTTCGGCCGAGAAGAATCGCCCCATGCCGGCACTAACGCCGAGGACTGAAAAGAAGTTGCCGGATACGACTTCGGCTTGCGCCCGGTCGCTCCCGTTGGGCCGCGAGACCTCGACGGTGGCGCTCGAACGAGCAGCCAAGGCGATGGCGCGGCTTGCTCCGTCACGCAAGCTGCGATACATCGGCTCGGAAAAAACTGTTTCGGCGCTATCGGAGGACCGCCAACCGGGTAGCCCGGGATCGGGCGAATGGAGAAGCGCCAATTGCTCCGGCGCGCGCACGGGAAGCGAGCGGAGCAGCACCTGATAGTAGAGCGAAAAAATCGCGGTGGTTGCGGCGATGCCGAGCGAAAGCGTGCCAATTGCGGCAATGGAAAAGATAGGGGACTTGCGTAAAGCGCGTGCGGCGAGGCGGAAATCGTTCCACATACGACGGCTCTCTTTGGACGTGGGAGTCCGGGAAACGTCACCAGTCTACCGAAGCGCTTTTTACACGGCATCAATTGGGCACTTACAGTGTTTCATGACGTATACGCCGACGATGTTTTCGTAATTACGCTTGGTCTCTGAATCCTGCACGCTTTGCGCCATCTATTTAAAACGCATATTGGATGGAGTTAGGCTGCTAGTTCGGTGACGATTTCGGCACGATTGCTCCACGGAACTGGCTGTATCTGATAATTCCTGAATGCATCGATAACGCCACCTGAAATTGTCTGCTCTATATCATTGAGAACCGCATATGCCTTGGATTCAGGAGGCCGAACCTCGCGCGTGTCACTCCAAGCGTAAATGAAAGCTTCCGCATTGTCACGCGTCGGGCGGTTGATGGCTTGCACTATGCGTTCCGGCTGCTTCCGTGATTTCGGCACTACAAAATCAAACAGATGGTCAAAGCCGCTGATTCCGGTAAACTTGGCCTTTGGTGTATATCTAATGTCGTTTACCTCAAGCCATGCAATCACATCTTCATAGAAGAGACTCTCCACAACGGGCTTTGCGAGATAAAACAGATCGTTAACAGCAAGTATCGCCTGAATGAGGTTGTGCTTGCGTAATGGGAACGTCTCCGTGGTCGCGCGAATCTCCAGAGCATCATTGTTGAGCTTCACTCCGAATCCGCTGAGCGTCATCTTCAGAAGGTCTTGACGTTTTTCCGTGCTGAGGCTACAGCCCGATGCTTCAAGATCGTGAATGGTGTAATTATCGTCGCTGAGAAGATAGCCGCCATTTTCACGTCGTGCATAAATTTGCAATGCATCGTTGTGCCGGTCAAGGTATGGCGTGGTAATTTCGACCCAATCGCCATCCAGCTCCCGCAAAGTCGTTTTGTCTTTGAGCCAGGCACGATAGTTATTTAGAAGTTTCTCGATCTCAGCGACGCTCATGAGAACAGCCCCATTTGGATGTTGGGCGGGACGGTAACATTGCAATGCCGCATGAAGGCTTGGAATGTCGCAAGCAAATTGCGGGTTTCTGGATAAATATCGGGAGGAGCTGGAATTGCCCATTTGTCACCATAACCTTCGCGATAAACGTGAAGGTGAGAACAAAGTATTTCTTGGTCATCCGGGTTTCGGTGAGGCGGGCCGTCGAGGTCAAGGCGCATCAGGACAATCGCTTGGCGTGCACGGTTTTGATAGGTTGCTTTCGTTAGCTTGATTTGGCCGCGCGTCACGTCCAGCATGAAATTTTCACGCCTGTCGGGCGAGGCGAGGGGAATTGCAAGTCTTCCACCTGGAACAGGGAAAGACCATTGCTTGTCATCGACACATTGCTTTTCCATCGCAATGAGCGTATCTGCATCGGCTTGTGTGATATTGATGTCGGCCATGCACGTTTAGCTATAAGTGAGCTGCTCACAGTATAAAAACATTCTTTTGGCGTTTGTCCCATATCCTCAGCCACCTCTCTTAACTTCTCACTGTGCTTCCTCTGACATAGTGGATGCAAATGGCGCTACAAACAAAATTCAGGCGAGGGCCTGGTCCAGGTCCCAGATCAAATCTTCGACATCTTCGAGACCAATCGAGAGCCGGACCAGTTCCGGCGTTACACCGGCGGCGGCTTGCTCGGCAGCGGCGAGCTGCTGGTGCGTGGTCGAGGCCGGATGAATGACCAGGCTGCGCACGTCGCCCACGTTGGCGAGATGTGAAAAGATCTTGAGCTTGTCAATGACGCGCTTGCCGGCTTCGTAGCCACCCTTCAGACCGAAAGAAAAAACGGCGCCGGCTCCTTTTGGCGTATATTTCTGAGCCAAAGCATAGTACGGGCTGGAAGGGAGCGAGGCGTATTTGACCCAAGCGATCTGCTTGTGATTTTCGAGATGGCGCGCGACGGCACACGTATTTTGTAAGTGGCGATCCATCCGCAGGCTCAGTGTTTCGATTCCTTGCAGAAACAGGAACGAATTGAAGGGGCTGACGCAGGGGCCGATGTCGCGCAAGCCCTCAACACGTGCTTTGATGATGAAACTGATGTTCTGGAAGGTATCCCAGAATTTCATGCCGTGATAGGCGCGGGCGGGATCGGTGAAGCCGGGGAACTTGCCGTTGTTCCAGGGAAACTTACCGCCATCGACGATGATGCCGCCAATGGAGTTGCCGTGACCGCCCATGAACTTCGTAAGCGAATGCACGACGATGTCGGCGCCATGATCGATCGGACGAGTGACATAAGGCGTGGCGAAGGTGTTATCGATTATCAGCGGAATGCCATGATCGTGGGCGATTTTAGCGACCGCAGCGATATCGACAACATTACTGCGCGGATTGCTGATGGTCTCGGCATAGAGCACCTTGGTTTTGGGCGTAATCGCTTTGCGAAAGTTTTCGGGATCGTCCGGCTCGACGAAAACGAAGTCGTAGCCCAGACGGCGCATGGTGACATCGAACTGCGTGAAGGTACCACCGTAAAGCGTGCTGGCCGAGACAATTTGATCGCCGGGCGCGGCAATGGTGGTGAGCGCCAGGAACTGCGCCGCCTGACCGCTCGAAAGACCCAGCGCGGCGACGCCGTTTTCGAGCGACGCCACACGTTCTTCGAGCACGGCCGTGGTGGGATTCATGATGCGGGTATAGATGTTGCCGAATTCCTCCAAGCCGAATAGCCGGGCGGCATGCGCAGTGTCGTCGAAAGTGAACGACGTGGATTGATAGATCGGCACGGCGCGGGCGTGCGTAGTGGGATCGGGATCGTAGCCGGCATGTAAGGAGCGCGTGTTGAAACCGAGGGGTCGATCGATGTCTTTTACGGGCATTTAGCCAATGGTATACGTTTCGGCCGCGCATCACGTTACCCGCTTACTTACGCGCACGGTTCTTTATTGGTGAACAAGCGAGGATGAGGGCCACAGCGAGACATCCCCAGGCGAACCAGTCACCATGGCGGGCATAGAAGGTGGTCTCCTCGATGGGCGCGTAGCGCACGCGCGCGACTACTTGTTGATACGCGGGAAGTGCTTGCACGATGCGACCGGCGGGATCGATCACGGCGGAGAAGCCGTCGTTGGTGGCGCGTATGAGGAAACGGCGATTTTCGATGGCGCGCATGCGAGCGATTAGCAAATGCTGCTCGCGCGCTTCACTGCGGCCGAAGTAAGCGTCGTTCGAGAGATTCACCAAAACGTTTGCGCCTTGTTTGGTGAATTGACGGACGAGGTTCGGGAAGGCGGACTCGTAACAGATGAAGACGCCGAGGCGGTTGCGGCCGGCCGGCAGCACTTTGATTTCGGTGCCCGGCACAAAATCGCCGGCTTCCTGCGTCACACGGTTGACGAAGCCAAACACGGGCGGCACATATTCGCCGAACGGAACGAGCTCGATCTTGTCATAGCGGCCAGCTTCCTGACCTTCCGGTCCGAGCAAGACGGCGGAGTTCAGCGGCTGCCTGGCGCCAGTAAACGCCACGGTGCCAAACAGGAAATAGCCGTGGCGGCGCGCTACTTCAGCGGCGGTTCGATGGAACTCCGGATCGTTATAGAAATAGAGCGGCGCGGGGAGTTCGGGCCAGATGACCAGGGGCGCAGGAAGGGCATTCGAAAGCGCGGTCAATTGCTGCTCGGTCCGTTCGCGCATCGCGCTGGTCCATTCGAGATCCGGATCGATGTTGGGCTGCACCATCAAGGCATCTTCGGAGGTGCGCATGCCCTGCGGAATGGCGGGCAACAGCCAGAGCACAGCCAGAGCAAGAAATGGAATAAGTCTTTTTCGCGAATAGCGCAATGCAACGCAGGCAACACCCGCGGACAGCATGGCGAACACAAACGAAATACCGTACACGCCGATAAACGGCGCCAGGCGCAGCGGAACGGACATATCGATTCCGGCATTGCCCAGGTCGAGCCAGGTGAAGCCGAAGGTGGCATGCGTGCGCTCGAGACCTGTCCAGAGCGCGGCCACAGCGGGAACCGCATACCAGCGGCGCATGAGCGGACCGGCCAGCCAGGCGAAGACGGCAAGATGCAAGCCTTTGAGAATGGCAAAGAGAAGAAACGATCCCCAGCTTCCCCAGACGCCCATTCCGCCGTGCGCTTCGAGCACGAACTGAATCCAGGTGCATAGGAAGAACCAGAAAAAGATTCCGGCGCTCCAGCCGTAGAGGAAACGCAGCCAGGCCGTAGGAGTCCGGGCGAGAGCAAACAGCAGCGGCGCGAGCGCGAACGGGGCGAGCCAGCGTATATCGAATCGAGGAAGCGCTAACAACAACAGCGCCGCGGACAGAAGCGCAAGAAGCGTATGCAGCGCGAGACGGCGATAGTAAAGCGCGAATATCTCAGGCATGCGCCTGGGCGGCCTCTTCATTCACGCGGTCGGCCATATATGAGCTGCGGACAAAAGGGCCGCTGAACACCATCTCAAAGCCGATGGCGAGGCCGTAGTCACGATAGGCGTCGAATTGCTCGGGCCGAACATATTCAGCCACGCGCAGGTTGCGCCGCGTGGGCTGCAGATACTGGCCGATGGTGGCGACATTCACCTCGGCTCCATGAATGTCGCGCAGCAGCTCTTGCACCTCAGCGGCCGATTCACCCAGGCCGACCATCAGGCCCGATTTTGTCATCGTGCCGGGCGATCTTTTTTTGGCGAAGCGCAGCACGCGCAACGATTGCTCATAATCGGCCTGCGGGCGGACGCGCCGGTAGAGACGACGCACGGTTTCCATATTGTGATTAAAGACGTGCGGCGCGGCATCGAGCACGCGGGCTACGGCGTCGAGATCGCCGCAGAAATCCGGGGTAAGCACTTCCACCTTGGCGGTGGGAAGCGCGCGCCGCACTTCGCGCACGGTTTGGGCAAAATGATGGGAGCCGCCGTCCGGCAGATCGTCGCGGTTTACGCTGGTGATCACCACGTAGCGCAGCTTCATTTGCGCGGCCATTTCCGCGACATGGCGCGGCTCTTCGGGGTCGAGCGAGAATTCCTGCTTGGCGGGAGAGCCTTTGGGAACGGAACAGAAGCCGCAGCCGCGCGTACACAGATTTCCGAGAATCATAAACGTCGCGGCGCCGCGGTGAAAGCATTCGTGCATGTTGGGGCAACGGGCCGATTCACACACGGTGTGCAGGCGGCGGGCGCGGAGTTCCGTTTTCAGCGCCTGAACCGAGCGGAAATGCGTTTCTCCCTTACGCAGCCAGAGTGGCAGGCGGGGTTGCGGGGTTTGAATTTGGACGAGGCCGGGGCTGATTTCCTGGGTCAAAAAGCTATTGTCTCGCAGCGGCGACTGTCATCCCGGCCAAGCCAGATCGTAGACATTCTACACAAAAATAGTAGAATATCTACACAATGACATCGTTCCTTCGCAAATTACGGTGGCTGACGCGACGCCCGAGCAAGGAAGCAGAACTTCAGGAGGAGCTGCGGTTTCACCTGGAAGAGGAAGCCGGCGAGCGCCAAGCGCAAGGGCTAGCTAGCGAGCGAAGAGGCGCGCCGTGCGGCGCGTCAGGAGTTGGGAAATCTCGATTTAGTAAAGGAGGACACCCGCGCCACCTGGACCTGGCAATGGTGGGAACAACTCCTGCAGGATATCCGCTACGCCCTGCGCACGATGGGCGCCCACAAGAGCTTCTCCGCGCTAGCAATTCTGTCGCTCGCGCTGGGAATCGGGGCCAATACGGCGATCTTCAGCTTCATGGATTCGATACTGCTGCGCTCGCTGCCGGTAACCGATCCGCAGTCACTAGTGCTCCTGAGCTGGCATACGCCTCGCCGGGAAATGCACGGTACGAATCGGCACAGCAATAGCTACACCGATCCTAACGGAGGTTTCATCGGTGGCTTCTTCTGCTATCCAGCCTTCGAGTTGTTTCGTAGGAACGACACTGTTTTTTCGAGCGTTTTCGGATATCAAGGCGCCGGTAAGCTCAACTTGACGTTTCGGGGTCAGGCTGAGCTCGCATATACGGAATACGTGTCCGGCGAATATTTCCGCAGTCTTGGGGTTCCGCCCGTTGCAGGACGCCTGATCGTTCCGGACGATGATCGCGCCGGCTCCGCGGGCGTCGCCGTCATCAGCTTCGCGTTGAGTCAAAGACGTTTTGGAGGACCTGAAAGTGCACAGGGGCAGTCGGTCCTGATCAACAATCTGCCCTTCACCGTGATCGGTGTGACTCCGCCTGAGTTCTTTGGCGCCGATCCGGACGCACATCCGGACATCTATGTTCCGCTGCATGCCAACCTGCGTCTGGAAGCCGAGGACAAGTACTATCCGCCCGCCAAGATCTACCTCGACCCGGATTACGACTGGATCGTGCCGATGGCCCGTTTGCGGCCCGGCGTGACCGCGGCCCAGGCGCAGGCAGCGCTGGCTGGCTCGTTCTATGAATGGGGACGTGCGGCAAAGCTAAGCCTCAAGCCGGAGGACGTTCCCAGGCTGGTTGTAAGGGAAGGCGCTGGTGGCCTCGACAGCTTGAGGCGGAGATATTCGAAGCCGTTGTATATTCTGCTGACGCTAGTAGGATTCATCCTCGCCATCGCTTGCGCGAATATCGCCAATCTCCTCCTGGCGCGTGCGACAGCTCGCAGGCGCGAAATTGCGGTGCGGCTGAGCATGGGAGCTGGACGGCTTCGGGTGATACGCCAGCTCCTGACAGAGAGCGTACTGCTGGCTCTACTAGGCGGCGCGCTGGGCGTTGCGTTCGCGGTATGGGGAATCCGTTTTCTTACCCTGCTGCTGGCGAACGGGCAAGACGCCTTCACGTTGCGCGCCGAGTTGAACTGGCACGTACTGGGCGTAGTGGCCGGGCTCTCGCTGTTGACGGGTGTGTTGTTCGGGCTTGCTCCGGCGCTACAAGCCACGCGGGTAGACCTGATGCCGGCGCTCAAGCAATCCCGCACGGGCGAGGCGCTCGTGCATGGATTTCGCCGCCTGAGCCTGAGCCGCAGCCTGATGGTCTCCCAAATCGCCATTACTCTCTTAATTCTGGTCGCAGCCGGGCTGTTCCTGCGAACGCTTTCTAATCTGGCGTCGATTCAGCTCGGGTTCAATCGCGAGAACGTGCTGACGTTCGCGTTGAACGCGCGGCAGGCCGGACATAACGATCCCGAGATCGTCGCCTTTTATAACGATCTTCAGAGACAGTTCAGCGCCATCCCAGGCGTCCACGCAGCGAGTCTATCGAATCACACCTTGCTCGGAACGGGAACGAGCGGTAGCAGGGTCAGCGTGGCCGGCGGTGCAGAGCATAGCAGCCACATTTTGTCGATCGGAACCGGTTTCTTCCACACTATGCAGATCCCGATCCTGCTGGGCCGGGATATCGAAGAGCATGATCGGCAAGGCTCGCCGATGGTTGCGGTGGTCAACGAGGAGTTTGCCCGGCTGAGCTTCGGCGATCGGAATCCGCTGGGCCAGCGCCTGACTTTACCGCGTATGTGTCCGAAGTGCGTCATCGAAGTCGTCGGCGTCTCCGCCAATTCGCTCTATGGAAACCTTAAGGGTAAGCTGCCGCCCATCGTGTACCTTCCGTTCGCACAGGGCGCCTGGGGGCCGGTGCAGCAGATGTACTACGAGCTGCGAACCGTCGGAAATCCGCTTGGATATGTCAAAACCGTGCGCGATATTGTCCGGCGAGCGGATGACCGGCTGCCCCTATCCGAGGGGAAGACCCAAAGCGCCTGGATCGATCAGACCATCAACCAGGAGATCACGTTTGCACGCTTATGCAGCGCCTTTGCACTACTCGCGCTTACCATCGCTTGCATTGGCCTCTACGGCACGATGTCTTACAACGTCGCCCGCCGGACCGGCGAGATCGGTATCCGGATGGCGCTCGGAGCACAACGCCGGGAGGTCGTTTGGATGGTTCTGCGCGAGGTCTGTGTGTTGGCGGCGGTGGGGCTCGCGATCAGTTTGCCGACAGCTCTTGCGGTGTCCAAGGTGGTGGAGTCGTTCCTCTTCAGGATGAAACCGAACGATCCATTGGCGCTCGCAGGCTCGGCAGCGATCCTGGTGAGTGCGGCGATTCTGGCCGGCTATCTACCCGCCCGAAACGCGTCTCGGATCGATCCGATGATCGCATTGCGGCATGAGTAGAAGGCCGGTTTTCAGCTTACGTTAGCGGCCTACGAGCGGCGGGGCGGGCGTTACAAACCGCTTACTTGCGCGCGCGGCTCAGTTTCGAATCTTTGTCGATGATCGAGGTATACTTGTCGATGGTCATGGCGTCGTCTTATGCGATTTAGTCGAGTAATCAGGCATCGACTTCACTCATTATTTCGGGGATCTCGCGCAGACTCGGACTTGCAGCGCGAGATTGAATTGCATTTCGAACAACTCGTGAAGGAAGCCATGGCTTCCGGTATGAGCGAGTCCGAGGCTCGTATGATGGCGCATCGCGAGTTTGGCCCGGTGGAAAAAACGAAGGAGGAATGCCGCGACACAAGACGCGTAAACCTGGTCGAGAATTTCGTGCGAGACGTCCGGTATGCGCTGCGAATGCTGGTGAACAGTCCCGGATTCGCTGCGGTCGTTATTATTACGCTGGCGTTGGGTATCGCGGCGAACACGACGATCTTCAGCGCAGTCAGCGCCATCCTGCTGCGGAAGCCGCCGGTGACAGATCCCGACCGCTTGTGCGCGATTTCTTCCAAGACCCTTAGCAATGATTTGGTGCGCGCTTCCGCGCCCGATTTTCAGTCCTGGCAGGAGCAAAACGACGTTTTCGAGAGTATGGCCGCGGCCCTGATCGGGCGCTCCTTCACTCTGACGGGCAGAGGCGACGCGGAAATCCGTGCACGGCGACCGTGTTACGCCGGATTATTTCCATGTCATCGGAATAATGCCCTTTCTTGGACGGGCGTTCTTGCCAAGCGAAGGTCAGGCGGGAAATGACCATGTGGTGATCCTGAGCAACGCGCTCTGGCGCGAGCGTTTTGGCTCCGATCCGAACGTAATCGGAAAGGATCTCAAAATCAATGGCGAGGCATGCAGAATCGTAGGCGTGATGCCTGCGCGCGAAAGCATGACTTTATCCGTCCCGCAGCTATGGACGCCGCTGGTTTTCAGCCCGGAAGATTTGAGCCATTCCGCGCGAGGCAACCACTACATCAATCTGGTTTTGGGGCGTCTGAAACCAGGTGCAACCGTCGAACAGGCTCAGGCGCAGATGGACTCTATCGCAAGGCGACTCGCGCAGAGCTATCCAAAGACAAACAAGGATTGGGGCGTCACGGTACTGACTCTCCAGGAATACAAAATCCGGTCCGCGGATGTGCGCAATGGCGTGCTGCTACTGGTTACCGTGGTGGGTCTCGTGTTGCTGATTGCTTGCGCAAATATTGCGGGATTGCTGCTGGCGCGGGGCGCCGGCCGAGCTCATGAATTGGGGGTCAGGTCGGCGGTAGGCGCGAGCCGCGCGCGTCTGCTGTGGCAGATGCTCGCGGAAAATCTGCTGATCAGCACGGCGGGCGGCGGACTGGGCGTGCTGGCATCCATATGGGGCATCCAGCTCCTTCGGGCAGGGTTCAATTTTAATGAATACGGCAGGCAACAGGCGGCGGGATTCCGCATGGATCAGCCGACGCTGCTCTTCGCGCTGGCGATCTCGCTGCTGACCACGCTGGCCTTTGGTCTGGCGCCCGCCATTCGAGCTTCGAATGTTAAACAACGGCGGCGCGCTGAGCGAAAGCGGCCGGACAGGCGCGAGCTTTGGGCGCAGCCGCTTGCGCAGCGCGCTCGTGACCGGGGAAGTTGCCCTGGCGTTGGTTCTTCTGATCGCAGCCGGCGTGCTCATGCGTGAAATTGTGCGCGAATTGAGCAAGCCGAACGGCTTTAACCCGCGGCATCTTCTGATCGCGAACCTGGATGTGAATAGCCGCCGGTATAAGGAGTTAGACGCAAGAATAGCCCTTTTTAAGCAGGCAACCGAGAAGCTGCGGAACCTTCCAGAAGTGGAGAGCGCCGCGGTGGATTCCTGTGTCCCGATGGGTTGTTTCTACAGCACATCGTTTGCTGTCGTGGAGCGGCCGTCGCCGCCATCTCAGCACCCCTCGGCGGGTTTCTTCGTTATCGGGCCGGACTATTTCCACACTATGCAGATTCCGCTGATAAAAGGCCGCAAGTTTTCGTTTCACGATGACGCCCACGCGCCCATCGCGGCCATCGTCAACCAGGAGTTCGCGCGGCGTTTTTTCCCGAAAGAAAATGCCGTTGGCAAACAGATTGAGGTGGAAGACGGCAATCACAAGCGGGCGCAGATTGTGGGCATCGTGGGAAATGTCAGTAACTACCCGGGCGAAATTACTCCGCAGCCGCAGGTTTACGAGTGCTATCTGCAAATTCCCGTTAACGCTTTTTCGAGTATGGCGCTGATTGTGCGATCGCGCATTGCGCCTACCGTGCTCGCGGCCACGCTACGGCACACGGTGTGGTCGGTGGACAAAGAGCAGCCGGTGGGAAGAGTTCAGACCATGCAGGACCTGATCGCCGATAATCTGGGCGGTGACAAATTGCTGGCTGGATTGATAGGACTCTTTGCCGGCCTGGCGCTCGTGCTCGCCGCAGTGGGGTATTTATGGCCTTATCGCGTATTCCGTGACGCAACGAACGCGCGAGATTGGAATTCGAGTGGCGCTCGGCGCTCAAAGGAAAGACGTGCTTGGCCTGGTGCTGCGGCAAGGAGGGATGCTGACGGGGATCGGATGCGCTATCGGCATCGTTCTCGCGCTGCCGTTACCGCGCCTTTTCTCAGGTATTTTCAACGGGTTTGCCGCGCAGGGACCTTTGGTGGCTGTCGCCGCGGCGTCAATTATTGCACTTATTTCGCTGCTTGCCACTTATGCCCCGGCGCGCCGTGCGGCGAAGGTTGATCCGATTGTGGCGCTACGGCATGAATAGATTTTTTGACTGAGAGAGAGTAATCGATTCCACCGTTCTTCTGCCGGTTTTCTCCCGGTTGTTTTCCAAAAACTCAAGTACCATTACGAGAGTACTATTTGCTTGTACAAATCTTTGTTTTGTTGAGGATACATTAACGTTTCGGGTTGACAGACGTGGGGCCGATTGCTACTCTCTTCGTCAGCTATATGCCCATGGTGTATAGGCCGGTGTAGCTCTGTGAGTTGAGGTTTACGTTCACTGCCAGCGTCTTACGTCCTTTTGAGCCCGCGTTCCTTTCCCCCCAGGCGACGCTCCATCGCGAAATACATGAAACAAGCAATACTCATTCTGTTTCTGCCCTTGCTGGCAGCGGCGCAGACGATCGTGCAGCAGCAGGCGCCGGCTTTACCGGAACAGAAGGTAGGGCCGGGAGATCTGATCTCGCTTGCGGTGGCGAACTGTCCGGAATTGACGCGCAATTTTCGCGTGTCGCATGACGGAGTGCTGGCGCTGCCGCTTCTAAAGACGCGCATCCAGGCGGCGGGGAAAGAGCCCTCCGAGATCGAATCCGCTATTTCGGAGGCTTTGACCAAAGAGCAGATTCTGGTGGATCCGGTGGTAACCGCCGCAGTGGTGGAATACCGCAGCGTTCCGGTGAGTGTGATGGGAGCGGTCAAGCGGCCGATCACATTTCAGGCGGTAGGACCGGTCACGCTGCTCGATGCGCTGACCAGGGCAGAGGGCTTGAGTACGGAAGCGGGCGCGGAGATCCTGGTAACGCGCACGCGGGCTACAGCAGGCGGCCAGGCGGGTCTGGTGCAGCGCATTCCGGTGCACGGCTTGATCGACGATGCCGATCCAAGTCTCAACATTCGTCTCTATGGAGGGGAAGAGATTCGCGTGCCCGCCGCGGGCCGCGTTTATGTGGTGGGCAATGTAAAAAAGTCAGGAGCTTTTCCGATTCAGGATGGGAAGGATACGACAGTCCTGAAAGCGATCGCTCTCTCAGAGGGTCTGCTTCCGTATGCCGGCAAGCAAGCGTATATTTACCGGCGCGAAGCGGCCAAAAACAATCGCGATGAAATTCCGATCGCGCTCGAGAAAATCCTGGAGCACAAAAGCGCCGACGTCCCGCTGGAAGCGAATGATATTCTTTACGTTCCCGACAACAAAGGCCGGAAGATCACGGTGCAAACGCTCGAGAGGATCGCCGGATTCGGCAGCGCAACGGCTTCCGGCCTATTAATTTTTCGATGAGGGAACTCGAGCGGCGCCTGCAGGAAATGGCTGAATACGGGCGGCCGCGCCCGCTTTCCATTGCGCAACAGCACGCGGATTTCGAAGCAGCGCAAGCCACGGTTTCCCCGGCGCACTATCTGCTGGTGGTCTGGAGGCAGAGGTGGAAAATCGCGGGTTTCGTGGCGACGTGTGTGTTGGCGGCGTATCTTGTGTCGGCGCGGCTGACGCCGATCTACGAAGCCACGGCCAAAATCGACGTTGACCGGCGGGTTCCGAACGGCGTCATCGGCCAGGAAGCCACACACGGAGCGACCGGCGACGATGGCGATGCATTCATGGCGACGCAGATGGAGCTGATTCAATCCGACGCCGTATTGAGGCCGGTGGCGGAGCGCTTCAAGCTGCTCGAAAAAGAGAGCCAGCTTGACAAATTGGGAGAAGACGGGGCGCGCAGGAGAGCGGACGCACCGGTGTACCTGAAGCATCTCAAAGTCACGCGTCCGCTGAGCACGTATCTGCTGAATATCAGCTATCGCTCGACCGACCCGAACCTGGCGGCGAATGTAGCGAACGCGATCGCGCAATCGTTCCTGCAGCACACGTTCGAGATTCGCGTGAAGGCTTCGGGGGCATTATCGGAGTTCATGGAGAAGCAGCTCGAGGAGCTGCGAGCGAAGATGGAGCGCTCGAGCATGGCGCTGGCCAAATTCGAACGCGAGTTGGATGTGATCAATCCGGAGGAAAAGACCAATATTCTTTCGTCGCGACTGCTGCAGCTCAATACGGAATACACGAATGCACAGGCCGACCGTGTCCGCAAAGAAGCCGCCTATAATGCGACGCGCGGGGAAACCGTCGCAGCCACGATGAATTCGACGCAAAGCGAGGAAATGGGAAAGCTGCAGGACCGGCTGAACCAAGCACGGCAGCGGCTGGCAGATGTGGGGAGCATCTACGGGCCGAATCACAGCGAGTATCGCAAAGCGGCGAGCAACGTGACGGAGATCGAACGCCAGTTCGAGGAATCACGGCATTCGGTGGCGGAGCGTGTGGAAGCCGATTATCACCAAGCGGTCAATCGCGAGGCAATGCTGCGGCGGGCGGTGGCGCAGACCAAAGCCGAATACGACCGCATCAACGCGCGCTCGTTTGAATATCAGCAGCTGAAGCGCGAGGCCGACGGCGATAAATCGCTGTATAGCGATCTGGAGCGGCGTATTCGCGAGGCTGGCATCAACGCCGGTTTTCAGAACAGCTCGATTCGGATTGCGGATTTGGCACGGCCGCCGGATGTGCCGGTGTTCCCGCGCACGTGGCTCAACCTTCTGCTGACGCTGATTGCTTCGAGCGTAATCGGCGTATGTGTGGCCGTAGCCGCCGATGCACTCGATAACACGATTCGCGATCCGGAGCAAGTCGCGCGGGCGCTGGATACTACGGTAATCGGGGCGCTGCCGTTGGTGAAGGAAATGCGGCTTCTCCAACTGGGAACGGGCCCGGGAGCACGCAGCCTGGAGGCGGCCGTGCCGGAAGTGGACGACGGACCGCGCCTTGACGGTAAGATCGTGCGCTATCGTCCAGCCGAAGCGGGAAAGGGTAAGAAGAAACCGAAAGCGACGCTGGCGCTCGAAGACGCGTGCGGAGAGATCTCTTCCTATGAAGAGGCGATTCGCAGCTTGCGCCATTCCATTCTGCTGCCGGACCCGGAGAGAAATGTGCGCTCGCTTTTAATTACCAGCGCGGCGCCGGGTGAGGGGAAATCGACGGCGATTATTCATCTGGCCATTGCGCATTCCGAGCAGGGACACAGGACGCTGATCGTGGACGCCGATTTGCGGCGGCCGAGCGTTCACAAAAAACTCAACCTGAACGGCACGCTGGGACTCTCTAACGTACTGCTGGGCGAATTTCATTGGAAGGAAATCCTGGCACATAACGAGCGCTGGCCGGGTCTCGACATTCTTCCGTCGGGGACGGCATCGCGGCGCGCTTCGGACCTGGTGGGCGCGGCATTGACTGACATTCTGGAAGAAGCCACGCGGGAATACGATCTGGTGCTGGTGGATGCGCCGCCGCTGCTCGGCTTCGCGGAAGCCCTGCAAGTGGCGAAAGCGGTGGATGGAGTGGTGGTGATGGCGCGGGCAGGAGCCACGAATCGTAAGGCGGTGGCCGCAGTGCTCGCCACTCTGAAACGCCTGCGGGCCAATGTTGTGGGATTGGCGCTCAACGAAGTGGACAAAAGTAACGCGCCCGGTTACTACTACAGCAATTACCGAAGTTATTATGCCTCCGGTTCCGAGCGCCGGGCTTGAGACGATCGCCGGCACGGAGGCGCGGCTGGACAATGCAGCGGCGCAGTGCTCGGTGCTGGTGGTTTCCTGCGACCGGTATTGCGATCTGTGGGTTCCCTTCTTTCATCAGTTCCACCAATATTGGCCGGATTGCCCGTTTCCGGTGTATTTGGGCGCGAACTCGGCCAGCTATGACGATCCATGTGTATACATGCTGCAATCGGGCGCCGATGAATCGTGGAGCAAGAATCTCAAATTTTTTTTGAGCCGGATTCCAACGCGCTACGTGCTGGTTTTGCTGGAAGACTTTTTTCTGGATGGACCGGTTTCAAACAGCAGCTTGCTTGGACATCTCGAAGCGCTCGAACTGCTGGGTGGAACGGTGTTGCGGTTGGCGCCCAACCCGCCGCCGGATCTGTGTCTCGAGAATTTTCCGGGCGTGGGTGAAATTCATCGCCAGGCTGCGTTTCGCGTATCGGCCCAGCCGGGGATCTGGAACCGCAACGCGCTAATAGCAATTCTGCGCGATGAGGAATCCGCCTGGGATTTCGAGCACTTGGGAACCGAGCGCAGCCGGGCGGATGACGGCGGCTATTATTGCGCGCAGGTATCGAGTTTGCCGTGCTGGCATGTGGTGGAGCGAGGCAAATGGTTCCGGCCGGCGGCGCGATATTACCGGAAGCTGAATATCGGTTGTGATTTTGCGGTGCGCCCTACGATGAGCACACTGACGGCGATGAAGAAGTTCGCCGGGAGACAGCTGCGAAGAAAATCGATGCCTGCGCTCGGCAGCTTGCGCGTGGCGCTGCTCACGAACCTGATTCCGCCGTATCACAAGCCGGTGCTGGACCGGCTTGCGAAGCGCTATGGCAGCTTGCGCATTCTGCTTTCGACGACTATGGAATCGAACCGGCCGTGGACTCCGGAGTGGCAGGGCCTGGACGTGGCGGTTCAGAAGACGTGGACGTTCGGCCGCCGCTGGCGGCATCCGGCGGGATTCAGCGAAGCTCTGCCACTCCATGTGCCGATCGACACGTTCGCGCGCTTAAGGCGTTATCGCCCGGATGTAGTGATTTCGGTCGAGATGGGGATGCGCACGTTGCTGGCGGCGCTTTACAGGAGACTCCATCGGGACTCGCGACTTATTATCTGGGCGGAAGTCTCGGAAGCAACCGAACGGGGGCGTGGCGTTCTGCGCAGAGTGCTTCGCGCGGTGCTGGCGCGGCAGGCCGATGCATTTCTGGCAGTGGGCGCAAGCGGCATGCGATACGTCCGCGGATTAGGGGTTGCACCCGGCCGAGTATTTCCGCTTTTCTACACGACGGACGTGAAGCGATTTGCCGGAGGCGATGCTTCGCCTACGCCGGAACATGCGCGTCGGATGCTGTATGCCGGGCAGCTTATCGAGCGCAAGGGACTCGTTCCGTTTCTTGCCGCGCTTTCGGAATGGGCCGCGGCACATCCAGAGCGGAATGTGGAGTTCACGATTGCAGGTGGAGGGCCGCTGCGAACCGCTCTCGAAACGTTCGTCGCTCAGGAAAATCTTACGCTTCATTTTGCGGGAAGTCTGCCATACGACGAACTGCCTAAACTCTACAGCAAAGCAGACGTGTTTGTGCTACCCACGCTGGCCGATACCTGGGGTGTGGTGGTGAATGAAGCATTGGCGGCGGGTTTGCCGGTTTTGGGCAGCGTGCGCGCGCAAGCAGTAGAAGAATTGGTGATCGATGGAGTGAACGGCTGGACGTTCGACCCGGACCGGCCATCGGAGATGTACGCGGCAATCGACCGCGCGATGCAGACGACGTCCGAGCAATTGACAGCGATGCGAGCAAAGGCGCAAGCACGAGCATTCGCTTTGATGCCGGACGATGTCGCACGGATGATAGATGATGCCATTGCCGCGACGGTGAAGACGAGATGAATCTCCCGCTGGCGCTCTACATTGTGCTGCTAACGGCGGCCGGTCTCGCGCCGCTCCGGTGGGCTTTGGCCGCGTATCTGACCCTGGCGACGGTCGATTTCTATACGGGATACGGCGGCATTGGCATTCTCAACGCGCTGAAGGGGCTGGTCTTTCCTGCGGTCCTTTTATGGCGACTGCGCGCCTACTCGGGACACACGAAGCCGATTGTTGCGCCAATCGCCTGGCTGCTGCTGGTGAGCTACGTAGCGATTGCGTCCTTTTGGTCGCTGTTTCCGCTCTCGGCAGCAAAGCTGGCCGGAGAAATGATCGGCTCGTTTCTGATATGCCTGGCTTTTTTGCGCGCGACGAAAGGCGAGTATCTGACGCCCTCGATTGTTTTGCCGGCGACGGCGGGCGTTCTCGCGGTAGCGATATTGCGCTCCGCGTTCCTGCCAGGCTACGGCGACACGCCCGACCGGTTCACCGGGTTTACGTCCGCCCAGACCTTCGCCGCGCTGCTTGCGGCCCTGTTTGCGTTAGCACTTTGCTCCAGCCGGCTGAGACCTTCGGTACGCGTCGTGACATGCACGGTGATTGCCGCGGCAATGGTGCTCAACGGTAGCCGCGTTTGGCTGCTCGGCTTGCTGCTCATGCTCATTCTGGCGCTCGTTCTCTCCTCGGTGGCCACGTGGTTCAAGATCTGCAGCCTTGGTCTGGCAGTGCTGTTGGGGGTGGCGATGGTTGCGGCAAGCGAACCGATTTTCCGTTTTCTCGCGCAGGAATCGCGCTCAAACCGTATTGCCGCTCTGATTACCGCGATCGACGAGGGCGACCGGAAAGCGGCCGGACTTGGAACGTTTTTATTCCGGCGGCAACTGAATGCGCGAACGCTCGACGCGCTCGGTTCATCCTCGACTGTTCAGTTGCTTTTCGGGCATGGAACCTCGAATGGCCGGTTGCTCCTGGGCGATATGAAGAGAGGCATCGGCGATCCGAATCGCGCGGTCCATGACGAGTGGCTCCGCATTCTGTACGAATGGGGAATCGTTGGATTGCTGATGTGGCTGGCATTCCTCGGCTCGATTGCGGCGTTTGCCTGGAGCGGGGTTCGCACAGATTCGCGCGGCTATGCGAAGCCGCTGCTAGTCTATCTGCCGGCCTTTCTGCTGGCGCTTCTTGGAGAGAATATCCTTGCCGGCGCCGGGCACGCCGAGAACATCGGCTTCATTCTACTGATTGCGATTGCGGGAATTTCTCATCGGCGCAGCGCGCCATGGACATTCACGTATACCGAAGACGTGTCTTTGCATGCGACTGTTGCAAGTTCATAATTTCTATCGGCAACCGGGCGGCGAGGACCAGATATTCGCGGCCGAGCACAATTTGCTCAGGGCGCACGGGCATCGGGTATCGCAATATACGGCTCATAATGATTCGGTTGCGGAAGTGTCTGCGGCATCCCTTGCGGCGCGCACGATTTGGAATCCATCGGCTTACCGGGAAATACAGACGTTGATCCAGCGTGAATCGATCGAGCTGGTTCACGTACATAACACGTTTCCGATCGTTTCTCCGGCGGTTTATTATGCAGCGCGGGCGGAAGGCGTGCCTGTAGTGCAGACGCTGCACAATTATCGGTTGTTGTGCCCGGCCGCGACATTCTTCCGAGAAGGCACCGTCTGCGAGCGGTGTCTGGGACGAGCAGTTCCCTACCCCGCCCTGGTTCATCGCTGTTATCGCCGTAGCGCAGGCGCAAGTCTAGCGACCGCGGCGATGCTTACTGGGCATCGCGCCGCGGGCACGTGGCGGACAAAAATCGACGCGTATATCGCGCTTAGTGATTTTGCAAAGAATAAGTTTGCCGAGGGCGGCTTGCCTGCGCGGCGAATCATGGTCAAGCCGGGGTTTGTGGAAGATCCGGGTTATGGAAACGGAACCGGAGGATACGCGCTTTTTCTTGGACGGCTCACGGAAGAAAAGGGCGTGACGGTGCTGTACGAGGCATGGAAGCGGCTCGGCAGTGTTCTGCCGCTTAAAATCGCGGGCGATGGCCCGCTCCGGCCGGTGCTGCACGATCTGCCTGGAGTCGAGTATCTCGGCCAATGTTCGCGTACGCGCGTAATGGAACTGCTGAAGCAGGCTGCATTCCTGGTTGTGCCTTCGCTCTGGTACGAAGGATTTCCGATGGTCGTAGTGGAAGCGCTTGCCTGTGGGACGCCAGTAGTGGCTTCGGCACTCGGATCATTGAACGAGCTGATTGAAGACGGCGTGAACGGATTTCGCTTTGCGCCGGGGGATGCAGGAGCGCTCGTATCCTGCGTAGAAAGTGGACTGCGGAGCGAGAGCTTTCTCCAGATGCGGGGCCGCGCCCGCGCCTGTTACGAGCAAAACTATACGCCGCGGCGCAACTACGATATTCTGATGCAAATTTACTCCGCCGCCGCGCGGCAGGATCAATCGCTATGAGCGCCGTCGCCCCAGCCAGGCAAATCGTCTCCGTTCCGCAAGCTAAACGGCACGCTTGGGCGATCGCCCTGATCGTTCTGATCGACGTGTTGGCGCTCGAATTGTCGCTGCTGTGCGGATGCCTGGCGCGCTACTTTCTGCGACCGCTTTTTCCGATTTCATTGCACGCGGCGCAGTACGAGGGGCTCGTGCTGGGCGTGCTGACGCTGCCGCTTGCCTATTTTTGGGTCGGATTATATCCGGGTTATGGCTTGGGCGCGGTGCAACGCATTCGCGGGCGTGTGCTCGCTACGTTTTTCGTATTTCTTTTGTTGCTGGTCTGGAATTATTCAGTGCAGGGCCACGAATGGTCGCGCGGCGTGTTGCTGTTAACGATGTGCTTTGCGCTGGTGCTGGCTCCGGCGTTAGAGGCGCCACTAAGAAAGCTGTTGATCGCGCGCGGCGTTTACGGCGTGCCGGTCGTGATTTTAGGCGGCGGCAACACGGGAGCGCTGGTGGTAGATACGTTGCGGAAAGAAAGCGATCTGGGACTTGTGCCGCTCGCCGTGCTGGACGACAATCCGCTGAAATGGGGGCGCACGTTGGGCGATGTTCCGATTGCCGGATCGCTTTCCGCCATACGGGCGTTCGAAAAAACAGCTAAGGTGGCGCTGATTGCCATACCGCATCTGGATCGCGCGCGCCTGACGGGTCTTATCGAGAGCCTATCTTTTCCCAGCGTCATCGTAGTTCCGGACCTGTTCGGAATTCAGAGTCTTTGGACGACTTCACGGGACTTAGGCGGCGTGCTGGGTTTCGAGGTGAAGAAGAATCTGCTAGTTCCGGCAAATCGCGTACTGAAGCGGACGCTCGACTGTGCCTTAGCCGCGCCGCTTTTGCTTCTCGCGGCGCCTTTTCTGGTTTTTTGCGCCGTTTGGATACGGGCCGTAAGCCGCGGGCCGGCATTTTTTCGGCAGGAGCGTGAGGGCAGAAACGGCAAGCGCATAACGGTATGGAAGCTCCGGACCATGTATGCGGACTCCGAGCGGGCGCTCGAGCAGTATCTGGATGCTAACCCGGGCGAACGATTGAATTGGCTTCGTTTTTACAAGCTCCGGCGCGATCCGCGCATTCTACCGGGCATTGGGTGGTTTCTGCGGCGCTATAGTCTCGATGAACTACCACAGCTTTGGAACGTGCTGCGCGGCGATATGAGCCTGGTAGGACCCAGGCCGTTCCCGGCTTATCATTTAGAAAATTTTTCGAACGGATTTCGCGCGCTGCGGGCAAGCGTCACACCCGGGATTACCGGTTTGTGGCAGGTTTCGACACGCAGCGAAGGCGATCTCAAAGCGCAGGAGCTTGCGGACACGTATTACATTCGCAACTGGTCATTGTGGCTGGATGTGTACATTCTGTTGCGCACACTTGACATGCTGCTGACGCCCAAAGGTGCCTATTGAGTCTGGAACGCCGCTTGCGGCCCTTCATGAGCAAGGTGCTGGCGAGCATCATCGATCAGGCCACCAGTTCCACGGCCAATTTTGTGATGAACATCTTGCTGGCGCGGTGGCTGACACCCGCCGATTACGGTTCATTTTCTGTTTCGTGGTCGTTCTGTCTGGTTTTCGCGGCCTTGCACAACGCCATGATTCTCGAGCCGATGAGCGTGGTGGGACCGGCCGAGTACGGCGCCGGGCTGCGCGGGTATTTGCAAAAAGTTCGGAAGCTGAATGTTGGCGTGGTCCTGGCATTGGGCGCGTGTGCGGCTGCAACGGGCGTTTTTTACAAGACGACTCAAGTGCGGCAAGTGCTGTTCGTGCTGGCGCTGTGTCTGCCGGGCTATTTGCTGGTGCTGACGCGCCGGCGCGAACAATATGTTCTGGATCAGCCGCTGCGAGCGCTGCAGATCAGCGGCGCTTATGGAGTGGCGGTGCTTGGCACGCTGAACCTTCTGCACGCCACTTCGCACCTGACGGCAGCGAGTGGGCTGGCCTGTATCGGGATGGCGCTCCCGGTGGCACTTTTGGCGGGTATGCGGCGACCGCTCCCTGACGGTCGCGGTTCTTTTATGAGCGCGCACAACGGATACCAAATTGTGCGAGCGCATTGGAAGTATGGCCGCTGGCTGTTCGCTTCCACATTGGTGGCGTTCGGCATACCGGATCTGCAGACTATTTTGCTGTCGGTATTGGTGGATCTCAAGTCGGCCGGCGCGCTGCGCGCGTTGATGAATTTTGTGCTTCCACTGGCGCAGCTTTTGACGGTGTTGAGCATTTTTTGCTTGCCGCGGCTGGCGCGCCAGATGAAGATGCACGGAGCGGGACGCGGCCTGCGGCAGACGATCGTGTTTCCGCTGGCCATGATCGTTACGGCGCTGGGGTATTTAGCGGTTCTTCTGGCATTTGCGCCGCTGATCGAGCGGCTGTTATACGGCGGGCGCATGGCAGCATATCTCGGTTTTCTGCCATGGCTGGCGGCGGCAGCGCTGATTTCGTCCGTAGGAACCGGCCTTTCCGCCTTGCTGCGAGCGGCGCAGAATTCGCAGCATCAGCTTCTGGCCGGAGTGACGGGAACAGCAACGGGCGTAATCGCAGCGCTGCTCTTGCTGAAAACCTACGGACTCGAAGGAGCCATCTGGAGCATGATACTGGCCAATGCCGCCAGCACGGGTACGATCCTGGGCGCGTATCTATGGATGATCCGGAGACAGCGCGCGAGCTGGTCGCATGCGTTCCACTATTTCCGTCTCGATTTTTGATCCCAACATCGTTCGCAC
This sequence comes from Bryobacteraceae bacterium, assembly GCA_025924475.1. Lineage (GTDB taxonomy): Bacteria > Acidobacteriota > Terriglobia > Bryobacterales > Bryobacteraceae > Bog-105. The sequence goes on along the minus strand of JAICIH010000011.1, from coordinate 11,966 downwards.
GAGCCCGGCGGGAAGCTGCATGCTGCGAATTGCGCAAGAGTTGGCGGGAGATATTCCGCTCCACCTTTTCTCGAATCGCACCGAGATTGCAGAAAGCGAGCGAGTCCGCACGCGGAGGATTCCTTTGCCGCCGGGACCGGTTTTTCTGCGCTCGGGGCTATTCACGCTTTTCGCTTCGATCGCATATTGGCTGAGCGGACCCAAGCGGTCGTTTACCATTTCGACCGAAGGCACATTTCCCTTCTGCGATCTTTGCTACGCGCATTTCTGTCATCGTGTTTTTCTTCGCGAGCACTGGAGGGCGATCGGCGGCCCGCGACTGCGATGGATGGCGCGGATACTTAATCACGCCTGGGCAGCGGTCATGGAGCGGATCGCGTTTGGCTCGGCGAAGATCATTGTTGTTCCTTCCGAAGGCTTGGCGTGCGAGCTGAGGCGGATGTATCCCGAGCTGGTGGATGAAAAGATCCGAGTGATCGCGAATCCGGTAGAGATGCAACCACTCCCTCGCGGTCGCGGCTCGGTTGGCAGTACATTACGGCTCAGTTTTTGTGCGTTGGGAAATTTTGAGCGGAAGGGATTGCGGTTGATTCTGGAAGCGTTGGCGCGGGTTCCGGATTTGGATGTCGAGTTGACGGTAGTGGGAGGCACGCCGGCGGAGATTTCCGAGTATCCAGTTGCTGACGAGCGGGTTCGCTTCGTGGGCTTCCAGGAGGATGTACGGCCATATTTGGCAGCATCGGATGCGTTCGTATTTCCTTCCGCGTATGAGGTCTTCCCGCTGGTCTGCTTGCAGGCGGCCGCGGCCGGATTGCCATTGCTCGTCACGCGGCTGTATGGCGTAGAAGAATTCATGCGAGATGGCGAGACAGGTTGGATCGTCGAAAGAACCGCGGAATCGATCGCGGCAGCGATCGTGAGGGCCGCGGCAGACCGGGAACACTTGCGCGCGATGGGACTCACAGCTCGCGAGCGCGTCATGGCATATAACGAAGCGGAGTTTCGAAGGCGCTGGCGCTCGCTGATCGAGAGCTTAATCGTCGGTTGAGAAAAAGCTTCCGAGGTTCCCGCGCGCAATGGCGCCGAGCGGATTCCGTTCATCCCCGCTATGCTGATGCTCGCCGGGGGCAAGCTCGTGCCGTAGCCGTTCGAGCGTCATGCTCTGCAATATGACGCGTCCGGGACCAGTCAAGGTGGTAAGGAACAGGCCTTCCCCGCCGAAGAGGGCTGTGCGAATGCTGCCGACCATCTGGATGTCATAGTTGACGGTCGGCTCGAAGGCGACGAGGTGACCGGTCTGGACCTGCAGTGTTTCGCCCGGGGCGAGGGTGAAATCGACGTGATCGCCGCCGGCATGCACAAAGACGAGTCCGGGGCCGGTCAGCTTCTGGAGTATGAAGCCTTCGCCGCCGAGCAGTCCCGCGCCGAGGCGCCGCACAAGGGCGATGTCGAGAGTTACAGTGCTCTGCGCGAACAGAAAGCCATCGCGCTGCACCATAATGGTTTGGCCCGGCGGGAGATCGAAGACCTGGATCTTCCCGGGATAGTGTCCGGCAAAGCCCACTTCCCCGGCGCCAGCGGTGGCTTGGAAATGAGTGAAGAAGAGCGATTCGCCCATCAGCTTGCGCTTGAAGGCGCCGATGATCTTATCGCCGATGCTGTTGCCGGACATACGCGTGGTCCATTCCACGGTGGCGGATTTGTAGATCATCTTGCCAGCTTCGGCGTAGATCTCCTGGCCCGGCTGGAGATGGACACGGGCGATTTGCAGATTGTGTCCTTCGATGTCGTATTTGAGGGGCGTGACGACGACCGGAGGAGCGGCTCCCGCTGCTACCGGGGTGCCGCAATTTACGCAGAATCGTGCCGCATCAGGCACCTGCGTGCCGCAGTTCGTGCAAAAGGCCATTTCTCTATGCTAGCCGGACGCTGGGAGGAACTGTTAAGCCAAGGCTCCGGCTTTCTGCAAGCATTCCTTCATGCCGGCAAAACTGATGCGTGTGGATTCTTCCGGAGTGCCACCGCCGTGCCAGTGAGTTTCGAGGCTGACGGCGTAGCGATATCCATCGTTTTTAAAGGCTTTAAATTGGCCGACCCAATCGACGATTCCTTGCCCGACGGGCGCCCACTTCGATTTGCCTTCAGGAGATCTGACAGCGCTCTTGACATGGCAGTGTCCGATGCGGTTTTTCGGCAGTAAAGCGTAGCCATCGGGATAAGGCGCGGCTTCACCGACGGCAGCGGCATTGCCGGGATCCCAATTCAGCATCAGAGAAGGCGTTGGAATAGCGGCCAGCACCTTTGCGGATTCCGGACCAGTGGCGGTATTGCAGGACGGTTCATTCTCCAGTACGAGCACGAGATTTTGCTTCGCAACTTTTTCGGCGGCTTTACGGAGGGTCGAGTTGATCTCAGCCCGGTAGGGCGCCTGATCGTCGAGACGCCAGAAATCGAAGCAGCGGATGCGATCGGTACCAAACGCTTTGGCCAGGCGAATGGAGCGATCCAGCACTTCGTCTTGCTGATCAAATCCGAAGCGCTCCTGCGACTCGTCGCGCTTGGGGGCGAACTTCGATTTGGGCGCGCCTTTCCAATTCACTTTGAAGAGCGGGCTGGCGATGTCGGTGACGCGCAGTTTATATTTATCGAGCGTGCGCTTGGCTTCGGCGAGTTCGTTGTCATCCAGCAGGAGGACATTCTTTTTGCCGAAGCTGCGCAGCTCGATCCATTCCAACCCGAACTCATCGGCGGCAATGTGGCAGGCGTGGTCCAAATCCTTCGAAATCTCATCGTTAATCACCGCGATCCGAAATGGAGACTTACCAATCCCGGCGGCCAGGGAGGAACCCGCCATCAAAAACGGGAAGGCGCTTCCCGTTGCCGCAATGAAATCGCGGCGTGTCGATTTGCCGATCATATGCTCTAAAGAATAACTCCCCCGCCGGCGTGGAGCTAGCCCTTTACGAAATCAAGCGAGGCGGAGTTCATGCAATAACGCAGGCCGGTGGGCTTGGGACCGTCATCGAACACATGGCCGAGATGGGCATCGCATTTGGCGCAGAGCACCTCGGTGCGCTCCATGCCGAGGGTGGAGTCGATGCGCTCGCGCACGTTCTCTTTCGCAATAGGCTGCCAGAAGCTCGGCCAGCCGGTACCGGAATTGAACTTGGTCTCGGAGGAAAACAGCGCGTTGCTGCAACAAATACAACGGTAGAGGCCGTGTTCGTGATTGTTCCAGTACTTGCCGCTGAAGGCGCGCTCGGTGCCGGCGTGGCGCGCCACTTCATATTGTTCGGGAGTGAGCTGCTTCTTCCACTCAGCGTCGGTCTTGTGTATTTTATCCACTTGTATGACCCCCTTGCGCTGGCCGGAATCGCTGAATTCCACGATTTTGAGAGGCTTGGCTAAAGCCCGGCCGGCGACCAGCAATACACCGTAATGAAAGAACGTCCTACGCCTCATACTCTCTTGTCTCTCCGTTCTTTATTTCGTTCAGCGGGATGGTCTGGTTACGCTACCCTTACTATATGCCTATTTTCGAATACGCTTGCGACGATTGTGGAACCCGGTTCGAGCAACTGGTGCGGCGTAGCGCGGAGGCGGAGGCGGTACGCTGCCCGAGCTGCGGCCAGGATCATCTGACCACGCAGTACTCGACTTTCGCGGCCCGGGCGGGCAGCGCCAAGAGCGCCGCGCCGGCCGAGTGCGGCAGCGGCATGTGCGGGGCGAACTACTGCCAGGGCGGCATGTGCGGGATGAATTAGTTGGCGGGCAGGTAATTACAGACAGTCCTGATGGCGGTGAGAAAGCCGTCGAACGAAGACGGCTTGGTGATGTACTCCTGGGCCCCGAGGGCGAGCGATTTCCTGCGATCGGCGGCCAGCGAGGATGACGTGAAAACGACCACCGAGAGATTGTGTAAGGCCTCGCTCGTATGGATGTCCGAGAGGACTTCGAGACCGCTCTTTCGGGGAAGATTCAGGTCAAGCAGCACTAAATCGGGGCGAGGAGCGTCGTGATAGGCACCGGTCCGGTTCAGGAAGGCCAGAGCATCCTCGCCATTCGACACACGGTGGAGCTCCAAGTCGATTTTCGCTTCTTTCAGAGCGGTTTCGAGGAGAAAAACAGCCGCATCTTCGTCCTCTACATAGAGCACCACACGCACACCCATCTTTAGTCGATAGATGCGAGCTTTTAGTTGCCAGTAACTCGGAAATCGCACAAAGCTGGAGAAGCCTGTTGACTTTCGTTATTTATTCGCCAAAACTGATATATAGGCAGGAGATAAACGGTTATGGCACTCACCCGGCGGCAAAAGGAAGTAATGGATTTTTTGTCGAACTTTATCGCTAACAAAGGCTATAGTCCCAGCTATGAGGAGATCGCTTCCGGGCTGGGGCTGGCATCGCTAGCCACCGTACATAAGCACATTCAGGCGCTCGAAGCCAAGCAGTACCTGCGCCGGAGTTATAACCATAGCCGCTCGCTCGAGGTAGCGGAGCGGTTTGTCACGGAGGAGCAATCGCGGCGGCCGGAAAGTTCGCCGCCCAGCATCCCGCTGCTCGGCCGTATTGCAGCCGGTTCGCCGGTGGAGGCGATTGCGGACCCAGAGGCCTTGCATTTTTCGGATTTCGCCAAGCACGAGGACACGTTCGCGCTCGAAGTGCGGGGCGAGTCGATGATTGAAGATCACATCTGCAGCGGCGATTATGTACTCGCCGAGCGAACGGATTCGGTCAAGAACGGCGATATCGTAGTCGCCCTGATCAACGGATCGGAAGCCACATTGAAGCGCTACTACCAGGAACCGGACGGGCGCGTGCGGCTGCAGCCGGCAAACGCGGCGATGGACCCGATTTTCGTGGATCCGGCCAGCCTGAATATTCAGGGACGAGTGCTGGCTGTCATGCGAAAATATTAGCGTGCGACATCTCCGAAGGCTTGTCCTTTGGGATTTTGCCCGCGCCTCCTGGCAATACGACGTTGTCGTTGGGCTGATCCTGGTTTTTATCTTTGCGATACCCCGCGACTGGTTTCGAGACCAGCCGCGCGCATCGACCCTGGTGCTTATGGCCTCTCAGCGAGGCGGCAATCAGGTTTTCATAGCGACAGATCTACTCGAAGCCGTACCCGAGAAAGAGCGAAGCCGGCGCGCGGAATCGCTGATTCATGAGCGCACCGGCAAAAATTGGCACGTGGTGCGAGTGGAACCGATTCGCGACGAGCAGGCGCAAGAGATTAAAGGCTTCATCGCGTATACGGCAAGAACAAATTAACGTCCATTGGAATAGAACATGAGAACTTTGTTAGCCATGTTGTGCATGCTGGCCGGAGCGCTAGCGCTGCCGGCAGAAAGCGTCGATAGTATTCTCAGCCGGATGGACCAGGCGGCACCGCTTTTCCGCGGCGTGTCTGCCGATATCCAGATGGTCACTTATACCGCCATCATCAACGACAAGACCGACGAGACCGGGACGTTAAAAATGCAGCGGAAAGGCAGTACGGTTCGCGCCATTATCGACTTTTCGGGCCAAAGTGACGCACGGGAAATCGCGTTCTTCGGCAATATCATACGAATGTACTATCCGAAGCTGAAGATGTACCAGGACTACGATGTTGGAAAAAATGCCGACGTGCTGAACCAATATCTGCTGCTCGGATTCGGATCTTCCGGTAAAGAACTAGCGCAAAGTTACGAGATCAGCGCCGAGGGTACGGAAAAAGTTGCCGGAGCGGATACGACGAAACTGCTTCTCGTACCCAAGAGCACAGGGGTGAAGGAACATCTTTCCAAAATCGAGATGTGGATTCCGGCAAATGCCGCCTATCCCATTCAGCAGCAATTTTACGAGCCTACCAACGGGAATTACCGGCGAGTCACTTATAGCAACGTGAAGCTGAATCCGTCCTTCAAGGGGAATTTGGAGCTAAAGTTGCCTTCTGGAGTGAAGAGACGGGGCTCGTGAGCGACGTAAAGGCGGCCGGCAGGCTGGCATTCATAGACTGGACACGGGGAATGGCGGCAGTGGTCATGATGACCGGCCACACGTTTCATTCTTTTACTGCAACAGAGTTGCGGGATAAAGGACCGTACATTCTGTCGCAGTTTCTGGGCGGCTTGCCGCCAGCCATATTTCTGTTTCTAACGGGCATCACGTTTGGGTTCCTGATGCACCGGCAGGAAAGGCAAAACCTGAGCGGATGGAAACGCATTGTGGGCGCGCTCAAACGATCGCGCTACTTATTTCTGTTGGCTTTCCTGTTTCGCATTCAACTTTACTTATTCGGATTTCCGACAAGCCCGGTAAGCGAACTGCTGCGAGTCGACATTCTGAACTGTATGGGATTTGCCATGCTTGTGCTGGCGCCCATGGCTGTTTTCACAACCCGCGAGCGTGTGCGGTTGTGCATCGTCCTGGGGCTGGTCATCGCCGGTCTTTCGCCAGTGGTGAGCATGATCGATGGAACGAATCTGCCGGCGACTGTGCATTCCTACATCTTTCCAAGTCTGACCTCTTTCGGATTCTTTCCCTGGGCCGCCTTTCTCGCATTTGGGATGTCCGCGGGTAGCGCGATTCGGATCACGAAGCAAGAAGATCTAGGCCGGGCGATGCTGTGGACATTGGGCATTGGGCTCGGAGTATTGGCAGTAGCACGCTACTTCGGCGACTTGCCGTATTCGATCTACCCGAAGAGCGATTATTGGCTGGACAGCCCGGCAATGACACTGACGAAACTAGGCGTGGTCTTGATTCTGCTGGCTGTGGCGTATCTTTGGATGCATGCCGGCATCGAGTCGGAGAAATGGAGCCTGTTCCGGCAATTGGGAACGACTTCCCTGCTGGTGTACTGGGTGCACATCGAAATCGTCTACGGCAGGTGGTTTGGAATTTGGAAGGAAGATCTGAGCGTAGGGCAAGTGGCGGCGTTCACGATCGTGCTAATCGCTTTAATGACGGTATTATCTCTTTTGCGGACCCGATACAAGTCGCTGGGCGGATTTCTTAAGCCGGCTCTGGCGCCGCGACGGGCCTCTGGAGACTAGATGCGTCTCTTAGTAGTTGAGGATGAAAAGCGGATCGCCGATTTCTTATCGCGCGGTCTGCAGAGCGCCGGTTACGCAGTGGATGTCGTAAACGGCGGCGCGGCGGCCATCGAGCGCGTGCATTCGACCGAATATGACCTGATCGTTCTCGACTTGGGTCTGCCCGACATAGACGGGCTGCAAGTGTTGCAAAAAATCAAGAACCGGAAAACGATGCCGCCGGTGTTGATTTTGAGCGCGCGCGACTCGGTAGACGACCGCGTGAAAGGCCTGGAGCAAGGGGCCGACGATTATCTGGTGAAGCCCTTTGCTTTTGTCGAGTTGCTGGCACGGGCACGCGTGCTGTTGCGACGTGGACAGCCGACGCCCGAGAAATTGCAGGTGGGCGACCTGGGCCTCGATTGCATACGGCGCAAGGTCACGCGCAATAACGAAATCATCGAGCTGGCTCCGAAGGAGTTCAGCATTCTCGAGTACATGATGCGGAATCGCGGACGCCCGCTGAGCCGCACGATGATCGTGGAGCACGTCTGGGATATGGACTACGACGGGCTTACCAATATCGTGGATGTTTACATCCGGCATTTGCGCAGCAAAATCGACGACAAGTATCCCGCGAAAATGATTCACACGGTGCGTGGAATCGGATATATGCTGGATGCGCCGGAAGGCGCACAGCAGAACACGCCCGAAATAGCTTAGTTTTATGCGCTGGGAGAAGCTCCCGCAACTCAAATTTTTCCGCACGCTACGATTTCGCCTGGCGAGCACGTTTCTGGCGCTGCTTGGAATTGTGCTGGCGGTGGTGGGCATCGTAGGCACAAAGATGCTCGAGTCGGTGGTGGAAACGACCAATGAGCAGGTGCTTTATGAAGAGCTGTCGGCGCTGCGAGGCTATCTGCATTTCGATCAGGGATTGCCTTATTGGTTTGAAGATCCATCCGACACGGAAGAAGAAGCGGCGGTTGGACGGCTGAAGAGCGTCTTTGTAATTACCGACGATGAAGGGAAGGCCTGGCAGGGGTCGGACCCGCCATTCGAGGGCTTGTACGATCGCAACACGATACTCGCCGAGATGAAGCAGATCGAACGGACCAAGCAGCCGGTGATCAAAGTCATTACGGGAAATAATGTCCGCTATCAGGTGATCAGCAGCGTAATGACGGATGCCGATCATGGCCGGCATTGGTACGTGGCGCTCGGGCGCAGTCTGGCCGAGGATGAGATGGTGGTGCGGCGGTTCCGGCGCAATTTCATGATCTTTCTGACCGCGGCTTTGCTGGCGTGCGCAGTGGTGAGCTGGTATTCGGCGGGTAAGGCGCTGCGGGCGCTGAAATCGGTGGAACGCGCGGCGCAAGACATAACGGGATCGAGTTTGGGCGTGCAGATTGCGAAGCGAGGCGCCGACGATGAGCTGGACCGGCTAATCGACTCGTTCAACGAGATGAGCCGGCGATTGAAATTGTCGTTCGATCAAATACGGCAGTTCTCCACGGACGTTTCGCACGAGCTGCGGACACCGTTGACGGCGATTCAGGGACAGCTAGAAGTCGCGCTGTTTACCGCTACGCAAAAAGAGCAATTGCGGGAAGCGATTGAGAATGCGTTGCAGGATGTAGAGCGCTTATCGAATCTGGTGCGGGCGCTGTTGCTGCTTTCGCAATCGGAGACGGGGCAGCTTCCGATGAACAAAAACGCGCTCGATCTGAGCCGGCTGGTCGAGGATTTGGTAGACCAGTTCCAAATACCCGCCGAGGCCTGCGAAGTGAAGCTGACACAGACGTCGCGCGAGCCGGTGTGGTGCGAGGTGGACCGGACGCAGATGGAACGAGTGGTAACAAATCTGCTCTCGAATGCGTTGAAGTACACGCGGAAGGGAGGCTGGGTCCGCGCCGGCGTGGAACGAGCCGGAAGTAGCGTACGGCTGGTGGTGGAAGACTCGGGCGTGGGCATCCCACGCAGCCATTTGCCGCATATTTTCGATCGGTTCTACCGGGTTCCCGATCCGAATCCGGAAAAGGGCCTGGGACTCGGTTTGAGCTTCGTAGCGTCGATCGTCAAAGCGCATGGCGGGGAGATTCGGGTAGAGAGCGAGAGCGGCAAAGGGTCGCGGTTCGAAGTGCTGCTGCCGGCCGGAGCGGCGCGGCCAAGCGAAGTGCCGGTTTTACAGAGTTAGGCTTTATGCAGAAATGGCTACTAGCGATGTTCTACTTGATCGGCGCCGCCGCGATGACTGCATTTGCGACCGGGCCAGGAGATACGCCGCCGGCGTTCGCTCAGGAGATGTTGACGGCTCATAATGCGGTCCGACGCAAAATCGGCGTTCCGTCGCTGAAATGGTCCGACAAGCTGGCCGAACGCGCCGCGGAATGGGCAAACACACTCGCCAAGACAGGCGCTTCCCGGATGCAGGGCATTCCCGGACAGAACATCGCGTACACGACGCCGCCCGGCACGGCAAAGGCACGGGATATTGTGGCGGCCTGGGCGGCGGAGGCGAGTAACTACGACCATGAGAAGAATGCTTGCATCGATGGAAAACGGCGGTGCAATCACTTCACCCAGGTCGTTTGGCGAAGCAGCAGTCTTCTCGGCTGCGCTACAGCACGCGATGCGCAGCGTGATATCTGGGTTTGCGATTACGATCCGCCGGGGAACAATGTGGCGGAGAAGCCGTATTGACATTGAGCTAGACTAGAGCGTTCAGCGGGTTGCTAGCGTTGATGACCGTACCGTCATCGAGCGTCAGAGAAGCTTTGCCGTGATGGATTGTTTTGAGCGGCAGGCGCCCTTCCGTTACGGTGATCTTTAAGCGACTACGGCCGTTCTCGGCAGATAGGGAGAACAGACCCCAACCGGAGCCGGCTGACCAGAACGATGTGAACGTCTGTGCATTGGTTTTAGGCGACAATCTTAGAGTTTTGTCGGCGGCGTGATAATCGAATCCGCTCCAGGCGACAATGCTCGACCAAGCGGACATGGCGCGCGCATAATGATGCCCGCATTCCGGTTCATCCCATGGATTGCGGCGCTCGCCGTCGAAGCGCCAGCGGACATCCTCTATGGTTTGCAGCCCTTCACGCAGCATGCCCGCATGGATGAATTGCGCCGCGACCAGATATTCGATGCCGGTCCATGCTTCGGCATAGTAGGGGAACGGAATCTTGGGCCGGCTGCCTTTACCGTAGTCACAAACGAGAATCGCGGGCTCGTCATTCAGCGCGTATACACGCTGCACCGAATCATGATTGAACAGATTGGGGCGGTAATTGTATTTGTGAATGGCTTCGAGGGCCTTGCGAATCTTTGCCGGATCGAGCAGCGGGCCTAGGCTGGCCAGGTCCGCGAGGTATTGCCCAATAAGCTGATCCGCCAAGCAACCATCGCCCAACTGAAATTCGGGAGCTTCGGGATGATCCGCGCCCATATCGCCGACAGTTGTCGGGGCGATCTGATCGCGGGGGATGCTGCGAACTTTCTGAATGTAATATTCGCCATTGAACAGATTGGCATCGATCCAAGTGCGGCCCTTTTCAAAGATGCCGCGATAGTTTGCCGCAGCCGAGGCATCGCCTAAAACGCGCGCCATTTCTTCGGCCGCCCGCAGCGCGCCGAGATAGTAGACGCCGCAGAGCGGATTGGGGCCGTAGAATTCGACGTCGTAGGTGTTGTGCTGGACGCCTTCCATAACGCCATCGCGGTTGGGGTCCCAGCCACCGGGAATCCAAGCGAACGAGATGCCCCGCTGGATCTGAGACCAATGGCCGCGCAACCATTCCGTGTCGCCTGAAAGCTTCCAATCGAGATAGGTCTTGATGATCTGGCCCATTTGTCCATCGGCAGCGGCATAACCAAAGCGATCTTTTCCGTCGGGCAGCATTTGGCGGAAACGCATCCCACCCTGCTCGTCCTCCGAATAGCCGAAGGCGGCCTTGCGTAGCGAATGCGCCAAAGACGGAAACACAAACTGGGTGGAGGTTTCGTAGTTCCAGACATGCGTGCAGTTGCCGAAGCAGCAGCCGCGATGATCGTTACAGCCTTCGAAACCGTGGAACTCGCCGTCGGCGGTGCGGAAAGAAGTCTGGGTGACGAGGGTGGATAGATTCGCCGTAGCGGCATCGCGCAGCGAGCCTGGCAAAGTGCTGGCGCGCATGGCCTCTACGAAGCTCCTGGTGCGTTTTTCGAGCTCGGGCAGCTTTGCAGCCAATTGTTCGGCTGCAGCCCAAGCGTCGGGGAATTGCCTGGCGTAATAGTTGCCGATGATGGCGTTTTCCTGGCCTTTGGGCGCGGTCCAGCCCGACCAGGCTGGGGTCCGATTCGGGAAATGCCAGCTTAAAAGAAATGTATAGTCTGCATCGGCTCCCGGCTCAATTTCACGCTGCAGGCACAGCGAACCCGTGACTTTGCGCTCCGCAGCTTCAGGGCCCAGTTCGCCGTCGGCGCTGAAGTCGTCCCAAAAGAGCATTGGACTCGCCCACCACTTGACCGCCGGCCAACCGCGCAAATAGCTCACGCGGCCGTCGCTTGGTTTCCACAAACAGAGAGCGAACGAGCCGCGCTCAGGGCTTTCTTCCGGAGTCGCCGGATTAGTCATGTACAAACCCTGAAGTTCGTTTGAAAGCGCTTTTCGAAATTCGTTTACCCGGCCGTCCTTTTTAGCGCGCGTGGAGGGCGGGACGGATTGACCGGCCGGATTATCGAGCGAAAACGCAATCGAAACCGTGGCTTTCGTTCTGCCGGTATTGCGAACGCGATAGCGCAGAACGGCCGCTGGAAACCCGGAACTATCGGGATCGAGCGGGATGAACGGACTAAACGCTTCGAGCGATACGCGGACGGGCAGCCGCGCATCATGGAAAGCGATTTGGGCCAGCGGGAATTCGCCAGTGAACGTCGCGCTTTCGAGGCGGCTTAAACCCGG
>JAICIH010000010.1 GCA_025924475.1 Bryobacteraceae bacterium | reverse complement strand
GATTGCAGATGAACATTATTGATCCGCCTGTGTACGCCACCGTGGTCTTCATGGCGGTAGGCACCACTATGCTCGCGCCGCCATTGCTGACGTGGGCGTTCCGCGGCACCATCCACGCGCCGCCCGAGGAAGATTTCTCGCTGGGTTGATTACTTCAGTGTGTTTGTTTCCGGCAGTATCAACCGGAGCTGCGTTTTACTAGCCCGGCTGGCTTCGGCATTTAGATTTGCCGCCATCGCCTTTTCGTGTTCCGCCCGCTCCGTCTCATGCTTCCGAAAATAGAGAGTCGAAAGTTTGTAATGTGCCGCCGCGAGCTTCGGATCTTCACGAATCGCCTTCTCGAAAAACGTCTGTGCCTCATCGAGCCTACCCTTGTGCATCGCAATGTCACCCATTGTCATGTTGGCCTTCGCATCCTTCGGGTTCTGCTGCAGCACTTTCTTTAAGAGAGTTTCCGCGGAATCGATTTCTCCATCGTCCAGGTTCAGTTGCGCTAGTTCGTAGCGCGCTCCTGTTAATCCAGGATCTAGGGATAGAGCTTTTTCAAGCTGCCGCCGCGCATCTTCCGTGCGATTCAATTTCACATCCAGCCAGCCCATCGCATAGTACGCGGGTGCAAACGCCGGCGTTCGCTTAGAAAGCTCCTGAAACAGATCGTAGGCCGTCTGCCAGTTCTCTAGCGAGATATTCGCCCGGGCAAGCAGATACAACACAGAGGTGTTTGATGGATCGAGCCGGTGCGCCTTCTCGAGAGCGTCGCGCGCATCGGGTCCAAGATCCCGCCGTATGCAAACTTCTCCAAAATGCGCAAGCGTTTCTATATTGTTCGGGTCCGCGGCCCGCGCTCGGATCAGATAAGCCAGCGCCTTTTCGTCCAGATTCTGCTTCTCCGCCGCCGCCGCCGCGCCATTTAAGGCGGTACTGCTTCCGGGTTTCAGCTCGAGAGCCCGATTGAAACTTGTTTCCGCGCTCCCGGGATTTTGGAGCAGCTCCGCCCGTCCGCGTTCCTCCCAATACTCACTGGCGTTCCCCAAGGCCGCTTCGAGAGATTTCAACTCGACTAACGCCTCCGCTGGTTCGCCGGTCCGGAGACGTGCTGCGGCTAGGCTGAACCGGACGCCCGGCTTGGAACTGCCCAGTTTCACCGCGCGGCGCAGATATTTTTTTGCGTTCGTGTAGTCCGCCTGGCGAAAAAAAAGAAGACCGGCGTTTTCATTTAGCGAAACGGAATCGGGCGCCAATTGGAGCCCATGCTCGAACGCCTGCTTCGCGGTGTCGGGTTGCTTCAACTCGGTTTCGGCGATTCCCAACAAGTTCCACAGCGATGCATCTTTTGGACGCTGTCGCAACTCCCGCTGAATAACGTCCGCGGCGGACTGAAAATCACCGCTTTGAATCTGTTGCATCGCCAGCTTCTCGGCCGCTTGAGGACTATTCTGCGCGCTAAAAAACCCGGCGAAGAAGAGCAAAGCGACTCCAAAGTAAATCACGGTCCGCAATAGACGCCGCCTGTCACATTATCGTAACTATCGTAATTTTTCCTGTCAAAAGCCCTCATCTGTTCTGCTTTCTAAGAGTTATAATTCTGCCACAGGCTTTGCCGAAGCCAGGGGAAATATTGTGGCGACTTCGCTTCTGAAGAAACACTCGATCTATTTCTGTATCTTGCCGCTCCTCTGCCTTTCTACTTTGTGGGCGCAGACGAATCAGGGAATATTGGCTGGTGTTGTTCTCGATCCGTCGGGCGCCGCGGTGGAAGGCGCATCCGTGAGCGCCAAAAACGAGGCCACGGGCTATACGTTAAATACAAATAGCGGAGCCGGCGGTGCATTCCGTTTCCCCTCCGTCCCGATCGGCCTCTACGACATTACCGTCACGAATCCCGGCTTCAGTCCGGTTACGCAAACCGGAGTCAGCGTGCAGATCAGCACGACGACCGCGGTGAACATTACGTTGAGCGTTGGTAAGGCCGAGCAAGCCATCACCGTCCGCGCGGACGCGACGAAAATCGAAACCGAAAGCTCAGATGTGGGAACAGTTGTGAGCACTAAGCAGGTGCTCGAACTTCCTCTCGCGCTCGGCGGCGTCGGCGCCATGCGCTCGCCCGAGGCGTTCGTGTTTCTTGCTCCCGGAACGGTTGGTCCTGGAACGGCCAACAGCAACAACGGTATTTTTATTTCCAAAATTGGTGGCGGCCAGAATTTCGGCGCCGATGTCCTCCTGGACGGCACCAGCATTCTGCGGTCGGAAAACGGCTCGTCCTTCGACGAGGCCGCGCCGTCGGTGGAGGCGATTTCCGAGTTTAAGGTGATAACCGCCAATATGCCCGCTATGTATGGGCGCACAACTGCGGCGGTCGAGACCTTTACCACCAAGTCCGGCACCAATACGTATCATGGAACGGCCTACGACATTGTTCAAAATGAAGATTTCAATGCGAATTCCTGGTTTAATAATGCCTTCGCGGCCCAGTGCCCGCCAGGACCTGGGAATGAAGCATGCCGGTCTCAGTATCAGCGCGCTCGTGACAAGAAGAACGATTACGGCGTCAATCTCGGTGGCCCCGTACTGATCCCGAAGCTTTACAACGGCAAGAATCGCAGTTTCTTTTTCTTCAACTGGGAACAATACAATCAGCACGTCGGCGGAGTATCCACGACTATCGTCCCCACCGCCGCTCAGCGCACCGGTGATTTCTCCGGCATTCTGAATACGAACGTCAATTTAGGTACGAACCCCTGCACTGGCGCCCCTGTCTACCAGGGCCAAATATTCGATCCGAATACCACTACCATCGGACCTAACGGTCTGCCTTGTCGCACACCGTTTCCCAACAACACGATCCCGGCTAGCCGCATCTCAAACGTCTCGCAAAACTTTCTTGGTTTGATTCCCGCGCCCAATGCCAGCTTGCCAAACGGCCGCAATTTTGTCCTGTCCAGCACGACGCCTTTGCAGAACACAACTTACACGATCCGCATCGATCATTCGATTTCCGACAAAAGCAAAATCTTCGGCATGTACGACACGCGTGACAATGCTCGCTTCACCAGCGGATTTTACAATCTGCCCCCACCGCTGGCGTCGAATGGCTGGGAACAGAACTTTATCACGCATTACGGACGGGCCGGATGGGATTACATTATTTCTCCCGCCGTATTGAATCACCTGGCGCTTGGCTACAATCGCACGAATAGTCAAAACTACTCTCTTGGAGCGCGGCAGGGCATAAGTGACAACGTGAACTGGAACTCACGATTCGGTATTACTGGAATTTCGGGCGTTAATTTTCCGCTCACTACTCTCGGCGAGGGAGTTCCTCAGCTAAGTGCGGGCAATAACGACAATGAAGTCGATAATGGTGAGCGCTTGAACGACACGCTGACCTGGATTAAGGGTAAACATAGTCTCACCTTTGGCTTCGACTTCCGAAACCAGAACTTTGCCCGTTTAGGCGGAAACAATGACTCCGGAACTTACAATTTCGCCCGTGCGCAAACGGCCGCCTATCAAGCCGTAAACGGCACCAGCGGCAATTCAATCGCGAGCTTTCTTTTGGGTGCCGTCAATAGGGGAACTGCATTCATACCGGCGCATACGCCGAGATGGATCTCCCAATACTACGCCGGCTTTGTGCAAGACGATTGGAAGGTGAGTCCGCACTTCACGCTGAACATTGGGTTGCGCTGGAGCGTGGACGTACCGCGCCGCGAATCTTACAGCGACACCTCGAACTTTAGTCCGGCTGCGGCCAATCCAGCCGCAGGCAACCTTCCTGGTGCATTGGTATTTGGAAATCTTTGCAATGACTGCAACGCTCGATGGGCCGACACAAAATATCACGATTTTGCGCCCAGATTCGGTTTTGCATACAATCCGAACGGCGGCAGACTCGTCATTCGCGGCGGTTACGGCTTGTTATATTCGCCGCTGCAGTATACCGATTTCGGCGGAAACCAAATTCAGGGTTATGCCGGAACGCCTGCTTTTGAAAGCTCCGACAGTCTCTCGCCGGCTTTTAATTGGGACAACGGTTTCCCGGCATCCCCACCGCCGCCATTCACGAATCCCTCGGCTGTGAACAAAGCAAATCCTAACTGGATACAACCCCGTTTTGGCCAGCCCGGCATTATCCAGAGTTGGAGCTTCCAGTTGCAAGAGCAAGTCTCGAAGGATATGGTCGCCAGCCTAGGCTACGTGGGCAATCGAGCGCAGAATTTGCGCTCGGCGATCATGAACTGGAATAACATCCCGGTGCAGAATCTGAGTCTCGGCCCGGTGCTGAACCAACCTCTAACCAGTAATACGTTGGGCATTACCGCTCCTTATCCGAGCTTCTTTCAAGATTGGGGGAACAATGCTCCGTTATGGCGCGCTATCCGTCCCTATCCTCAATACGATTTCATCTACATGGACGTTCTGCAGAACATCGGCCAATCTACTTATCAATCGCTGCAGGCAGCACTCCAACGCCGGCTCAGCGCTGGTTTAAGTATTCAGACGTCTTTTACCTGGGCCAAGACTATCACCGACGCCGATAGCATTCTGCCCGGTACCAATGGTGGCATCAGGCAAATCCAAAATACAGCGAATTTGAGCCAGGAAAAAGCGCTGAGCAGCCAGGATGTGCCTTACATGTTCAGCGCAGCTTTCCTCTACGAACTGCCTTTCGGCAAGGGCAAGCCGCTGCTCAATCATGGCTTCGCCAGCGCGATTTTGGGAGGCTGGCAGATTGGCGGCGTGCTGCGTTATCAAAAGGGCGTGCCCATCTCGTTTGGCTGCGCAAATGGTATCCCGGGATGGCAGAATTGCATCCGATTCAACCGCCAATCCGCTCCACCCCTTAATCCAGCCGTTACCGACGGCACGTTCAATCCCTTCACACAAAACTTCTTCAGTCCGGTCTGCAGTTACGTTGGCCAAAGCGGCTGCGGGTTCGCCGATCCTAACACGGAATTAATCGCGACCGGTAGTCGAACCACGGTCCAGCAAGCTCGGGGCGGTGCGTACTTTTTCGGTGACTTCCCGCGCAACAACGGCGATGCCCGAACTCCGAATTTCTATAACGAAGATTTCAGCGTTTTGCGCAATTTCTCGCTCTACGGAGAGGGCCGCGTCAAGCTCCAGTTGAAAGGCGAGTTCTTGAATGCCTTCAACCGGCATATTTTTAGCGCACCAAATATCAATCCGTATGATTCCACATTCGGTCAAGTCACGGGAACCATCAACGCTCCGCGCATCATACAATTCACTATGCGGCTGAACTTCTGAGGCAGCCAACTGCAATCGAAATCTTTCTTCTACTGCCTCTTGCTTTAGAGGCGCAAACGGCGCGGGAGTTCTACGATCTCGCCTCTCGACAATTCTTGCAGCAAAAATTTGTCGAGGCAAAAACGTCCTTCAGACGTGCCACCGAGCTCGACGCCAACTACTCCGAAGCTTACCGGGGTCTCGGCATGACCGACCTCGAGCTAAAAGACTACAACGGAGCGTATCGCGCCTGGCTTAAGGCAGTCGATCTGGATCCGAAAGATGAAAAATCGAAGTACTTCCTGGGGCGTCTCTTTTATGAAGCGGACCTGCCGAATGAAGCCGCTGCCTGGCTTCGCGAAGCGCTCAAATTGTCGCCCGACGATTTTCAGGCCACCACCTATCTAGGACTTTGCGCTGAGGCTCTGGGGCTCGACAGCACAGCCGGCCCTCTTTACCGCAACGCCATTGTGGAAAGCAATGCGCAGAAAAAGCCGTACTCCTGGGCGTATCTGAGTCTAGGAAATTTTCTGAAGAAACATGGAGATGAGGACCAGGCGCTGCGAGTACTGGCCGAAGGCGCCCAAAAATGTCCCGAGGCTCATGAGCTCGTTGCCTTCGGAGCGTTATTGGCCACGCACAATCAGATCCAGCACGCCGAACAGATTCTTCGGCAAGCCATCGCTCTGGATCCGGGCCTCTCCCAACCGCACTATCGCTTGGGCTTGCTGCTAAAATCCACCGGCCGGCTGGAAGAATCCAAATCCGAAATGAGTAAGTTCGAAAAAGCGAAAGAGCAAGAACAAAAGAACCCAAAAATCACAGTATTGCGAAAGTAACTACTAAGCTTGAAAAGTTTAATTGCACCTTGGCTGCTATGTGGGGCAGGCTGGCGGGTACCCTATGGGGCCAGCGGGTTGTTAACCCGCTTATTTCTCCACCACGGTCAAAAGTTTTCGTATCGCCGGACTCTCGATCGTTTGCTTCACGCCACTGGGCCAAACAATTACTATGTCGCGAATTCCTCGACCGCTCCCAAGGCCAAAAAACAATCGCTTATCCTGCGCCGATTGATAACTTGCGGTGGTCGTTACCATCCCATACTGCACTGTCCCGGATTGTGAAGTAAGTGTTACTTTCGCGCCGATCGCGTCGCGATTACTTTTGGTCCCACGCAGATCCAGGCCGATCCACCCGTTTTGATTCCCGCCTTCATTGCGCAGCACGTATGCCGGCCCGCCGCACGTGGCCACCACTATGTCGATATCGCCGTCATTGTCCAGATCACCGAATGCCGCGCCGCGGCTCGCCCATTTCTGGGTAAATATAGCGCCGGATTGATTCGATACATTCACGAACTTCCCACCTGCCTGCTTCAGAAGCAGCAGCGGCTGAAGGTATTCCAGATGCGGTTGCATCTTCCCTATGT
The DNA here is from genome assembly GCA_025924475.1 of Bryobacteraceae bacterium. Taxonomy (GTDB): domain Bacteria; phylum Acidobacteriota; class Terriglobia; order Bryobacterales; family Bryobacteraceae; genus Bog-105. The sequence continues at coordinate 34,703 of JAICIH010000010.1, read as the reverse complement.
TGTCCATTACATGGCTATTTGCAAAGAACAGATCTTTACGCCCGTCGTTATCATAATCGAAGATACGCATTCCCCAGCCCCCAAATAGCCTTGTAATCTGGCCTAGTCGTGAGACGTTTGTGTTGTAACTGAATGTTCCATCGCCGTTGTTCTGGAAATACGCATAGGTCTCGTTCGATAGCGCGGTGGTGACAATGTCCGGTTTGCCATCGCCGTTCACGTCTGCGGCATCTGTCCCCATCCCCGCAAAAACTTTTCCTTCATCCGTATATCCTGCACCCGCCGCTAGCGCGCTCTCAGTGAATGTTCCATCGCCATTATTGATGAACAGAAACTGCTGAAAGGAGTCATTTGCAACGGTGACATCCATTCGGCCGTCATTGTTGAAATCCGCGAACGCCACGCCGAGTCCTTTGCCGGGACTCGCCGCAATATGGCTCTTTGCACTTACATCGGTAAATGTGCCATCGCCGTTGTTGTGAAACAGATAATTCGAAATTGGCTTAAAATTATCCGGGTGGCAGTAAGAACGTCCGCCTTCCACGCGCGAGCCGCAATACTTGTTTTTGGAAAAATCCCAATCCAGATAGCGGCAGATAAAAAGGTCCAGCTTGCCGTCGTTGTCATAATCGAAAAAACCTGCGCTCGAAGTCCATCCGTCTACGCGCAACCCCGCTTTTTGCGATATGTCGGTAAACGTGCCGTTTCCATTGTTGCGATACAAAATCACGCCGCCATAGTTGGTGACCAGCAGGTCTTCAAATCCGTCGTTATCGAAGTCTCCTACCGCGGCGCCCATCCCGTAGCCGCTCCCACGCACTCCGGCCTTCTCTGTTACGTCCGTAAATGTGCCGTCGTGGTTATTGCGATAAAGCCTGTTCCAGAATTCGGGCGCCGATTTATCGAGTGCTTCCCCGTCTCGCTGCCCGATTCGAATCCGCGCGCCATTTACCAGAAAAACGTCTGCCCAGCCGTCGTTATCGTAGTCGAAGACCGCGACTCCGCCAGTCATCGTCTCGATTAAGTACTTCTCAGGAGTTGCTGAGTTGCTCTGGCGAAAATGAATGCCGCTGCTCGGCGTTATATCCACGTAACTGACACCAGGCGTTGCGGCCGCTATCGGCAAAAGGAACACCGTCGCCATGGCTGCTATGGCAAGATGCTCTTGTGTCGAAAATCGTTTTCGCCGCCGCTGTGTTGCTGCAATCATTTTGTGCGTGCCTAGCCGCCCAAAGCCCCACCTTCCAAAATCCTTTGCTGCCAGTCGGCCCTGACCCCTGGGTGATTTATCACGACAATTACTACTACTACATGAACACGACGGGGAAGAATTTGACCATCTGGAAAACCAAGGACATTACGGACTTGAAAAGCGCGGAGAAGAAAATCGTCTGGACTCCTCCGGCTACCGGACCCTATTCTCATGACATCTGGGCGCCCGAGCTGCACTTTCTATCCGGAAAGTGGTACATCTACTTTGCCGCTGATGCGGCGACCAATCAGACCCACCGCATCTGGGTTCTGGAAAACTCCTCTCCCGACCCGCTTACCGGCAACTGGACCATGAAAGGAAAGCTCGCCGATCCAACCGACAAATGGGCCATCGACGCATCCGTATTCGAAAATCGCGGCAAGCTCTATGCCATCTGGTCCGGCTGGGAAGGAGACGAAAACGGCACGCAAAACATTTACATTGCACTCCTGAAAAATCCGTGGACTATTGAAGGCAAGCGCGCAATGCTCTCCACGCCGCAATTCCCTTGGGAAGAGGTGGGAGATCTGGCGAACGGCGATCCTCCCCATGTCAACGTCAACGAAGGTCCCGAAATTCTGAAACACCAGGATAAGATCTTTCTCGTGTATTCAGCTTCGGCTTGCTGGACCGATCACTATGCGCTCGGCATCTTAGAGGCCTCCGCCGGTGCCAACCTGTTGAACCCGAAATCCTGGAAGAAGTCGCCTCGTCCGGTTTTCTCGTCTCTTCCCGCGGCGCACGCCTACGGGACAGGCCATAATTCATTCTTCAAATCTCCCGATGGCCGCGAAGATTGGATTCTGTATCACGCCAATCCCGAACCCCACCAGGGCTGTGACGGCCATCGCTCGCCACGCGCCCAGCCCTTCACATGGAACTCCGACGGAACACCCAATTTCGGCATTCCCGTGTCTCTAGACACGCCACTCCCAAAACCGTCCGGCACTCCTCCTTCCTAATTACGCTGTAATTGTTATCCGATCTGCCGACAAAACACGCCCCGATGCTACGCTGAAAATTTCCCATGCAACTCGAAAAAGTCTATGAGCCGGGCCGCTTCGAGCCGCATTGGGCTCAGTGGTGGATCGAATCCGGCATCTACCGTGCCGACGTCAAAAAAGCCCTCGAAAACAAGGCGAAATCGGCTCCCGTTTTCTCGATGGTGATTCCGCCTCCCAATGTCACCGGCTCTCTCCATATTGGCCACTTGTTCGAACACACCATGTCCGACGTGGCTGTACGCTGGCATCGCATGCGCGGCGAAGTTACGCTCTGGCTTCCCGGTACGGATCATGCCGGCATCTCGACCCAAATGGTTGTCGAGCGTCAGTTGGCCGCCGAAGGCATCAAACGCAAGGATCTCGGCCGCGAAGAATTCGAGCGCCGCGTCTGGCAGTGGAAAGAAGAGTACGGCGGACGCATCCAGGCACAAATCCGGCGCGAAGGCGCAAGTGTCGATTGGTCGCGCGAGCGGTTCACGTTGGACGCCGGTCTCTCCCGCGCCGTGCGCGAGAACTTCGTTCATCTCTGGACGAAAGGTCTGATCTACCGTGGCGAGTACATCGTCAACTGGTGCCCGCGTTGCCAAACCGCGATCTCCGATCTCGAAACGATCCATGAAAGCGTAGAGGGCCATCTGTGGCACGTGCGCTATCGAGTTTCCGGCAGTGACGAGCGGCTGGTTGTCGCCACCACGCGCCCCGAAACCATGCTCGGCGATACGGCTCTCGCCGTTCATCCCGACGATAGCCGTTATCGCCACCTACAAGGCAAAACGGCCGTACTGCCGCTGCTCAATCGCGAGATTCCGATTGTTGCGGACCCAATGGTCGATCCGAAATTCGGTACTGGCGTTGTCAAAGTGACGCCGGCTCACGACCCCAACGACTTCGCCGTTGCCAAGCGCCACAACCTGCCGTTCATTAAAGTAATTGACGAGAACGCTCGCATGACGGCAGCCGCTGGTCCGTATGCCGATCTCGATCGCTTCGAAGCGCGCAAACGCGTGCTCGCCGCGTTGGAACAAACCGGCGAGCTGGTAAAGACCGAATCCTACACCGTCAACGTTGCCAAATGCGAACGCTGCCGCACCATCATCGAGCCGCTCGTCTCTATGCAGTGGTTCGTGCATATGAAGCCGCTGGCCGAAAAAGCGATGGAAGCCGTTCGCCAGGGCCGCATTCGTTTCGTGCCCACCGATCGCGAACCTCTGTTTTTCCAGTGGATGGAAAACATTCGCGATTGGTGCATTTCGCGCCAGCTCTGGTGGGGCCATCGCATTCCGGCTTGGCACTGCAAAAACTGCGCCGAAATCATCGTTGCTCGCGAGACTCCCGCTACTTGCCCGCGCTGTCACTCGACCGAAATTGAGCAGGACCCCGATGTCCTCGACACCTGGTTCAGCTCGGGCCTTTGGCCTTTTTCGACACTCGGCTGGCCGGACCGCACCGAAGATCTGGAGGCCTTTTATCCGACCTCTCTACTGATCACCGGCTTCGACATTCTGTTCTTCTGGGTTTCACGCATGATCATGCTCGGACTCGAGTTGACTGGTGACGTGCCCTTCCGCGAAATCCACATTCACGGTCTGGTACGCGACGCCGACAAGCAGAAGATGTCGAAGACCAAGGGAAACGTGATCGATCCGCTGGTCATCATGGACAAATACGGCACCGATGCAGTGCGAATCGCGCTTCTGCTCTCTGCCGCCGCCGGCGCGGACATCGCGCTGAAAGAGGACCGCATGGAGTCCGGACGCATGTTTGCCAACAAGCTCTGGAACGCCTCGCGCCTGCTCTTTATGAACATGGAGCGGTCCGGCATCGCATCCTGGACTCCTTCCGCCAATCCTCTCGAAATCCCCGCCGAAAGCACCGAAGACGCCTGGATTTTAGAGCGCCTCCATGCCGCAACCGGCGCGGTCGATCGGGCGCTCGAACTGCACCGGTATCACGACGCCGCGCAAACCCTTTGGGACTTCGTCTGGCACGAGTTTTGCGACTGGTATCTGGAAGTCAAGAAGCTACGCTTTCGCGAGGCCTCTGGGCTCGACGCCCACTGGCGTGTCGCGCTCACGGTATATGAGACTGCGCTCCGCCTCTTGCATCCATTCATGCCGTTTGTGACGGAAGAGCTTTGGCAGCGGCTGGTGCATGGCTCGAGCGCGCAAACCGGCCAGCCTGTATCCATCTCACTCGCGAGCTTCCCCGTCGCAGCAGGCGGCCGTGCTCCGGATCATCGAGTTCGGCTCTTCGGCCTGCTGCAGCAGATCGTAACGGCGACGCGTGAGCTGCGCGCCGACCACAAAATCGAGCCGAAAACCATCGTCGATGCGACGGTATACTTGCGCGACGCGGTCCTCGACGATGCCGATTTGGCCGCCGCCAGTACGCTCGCCAAGCTTCGCCTCGAGCAGCGCTCCGGCATGATTTCCGATGGTGGCGGTTTAATTCGTTCCACGCCCGATTTCGACTTGCAGCTCCACTCTTCGGGCGCCGCCGCTCAGAGTGGCGCCGCCAGCGCCGAGTCCCGCGCGCGCGCCCAGCGCGAAATCGCTGGTCTGGAAAAAACAATTCAGAATTCGAAACGCCAGCTTGCCGATCCAACTTTCCTGAGCAACGCCCCTCCAAAGGTTGTGGCCAATCTGCGCGCCAAGGTTGCCGAATACGAGGAGCGGCTAGCCGCCTACAAGCGCCTTCTCGATGTTTGACGTTTCTCATCCCGAAGTGCATTCTGCCGTCGCCCGCGCTCTGGCCGAGGACATCGGTCCGGGCGATGTCACGTCGCGCTTTACTATTCCACCGGACTTACCCGCCCGTGGAACCTTCCTCGCTAAACAGGATCTGGTTCTCGCCGGCGTGGAGCTTCTTCCTCTCATCTATGAAATGCGCGGAGGCGCCACCGTCGAATTGGTTGCGCCGAGCGGATCGAAACTCGCGCCGGGAAGTCCTGCGGCCCGCGTTTCCGGAGCCGCCCGCACCTTGCTCGAATGCGAACGCGTGGCTCTGAATTTCCTGCAGCGGCTGAGCGGTATTGCCACGCTCGCCCGGCAGCACGTCGATGCCGTCGCCGGAACAAGGGTCAAAGTTCTCGATACGCGCAAAACCACTCCCGGATTGCGGCGGCTTGAAAAATCGGCAGCCGTCGCCGGCGGCGCCACCAATCACCGCATCGGCCTCTACGATGCAGTTCTTATCAAGAACAATCACATCACTGCCGCCGGAGGAGTACGCAATGCGCTCGAGCGTGTGAAGAGCTTCCAGGGCCCAGTCGAGATTGAAGTTCGCACCCGCGCTGAGCTCGAAGAAGCGCTGGCCTGCGGGGCCAAGAGCCTGTTGCTCGATAATCTGTCGCCCGCCGAAGCCGCGGAGTGGATTCGCTACATCGCCGGCCGCGCTACCGTCGAGCTCTCCGGCAATATTGGACTCGACAACATCCGCGCCTATGCCGAAGCCGGCCCCGATTTCATCTCCTGCGGAGCCATCACCCACTCCGCCCAAGCCGTCGATCTAAGCTTCCGCCTGGAACTCGGAGTATAAGATGCAAAGATTTCATGATCTGCTTTGTGGGGCAGGCTGGCAGCCTGCGGCGGGTTGGCAACCCGCCTAAACCATGCCCCTTGACCTAGCCCAAATCCGCTCTCTCCGCCCCCAAAACCAAATTCACTACTGGCCCTCCACAACATCCACCATGGTCGAAGCGGTGAAACTGGCCGCCGCCGGCGCACCACACCGAACCGTCGCCATAGCCGACGAACAAACCGCCGGCATCGGTCGCTTCGGACGATCCTGGCTTTCCGAAGCCGAACTCGGCCTATACTGCTCGCTGCTCCTGCGGCTCTCGCTGCCTCCCGCCAGCTTGCCGGTTGCCAGTCTGCTTCTCGGTCTCGCAACCGCCGAGGCAATCCAGAAATCTACCGAGCTGGTTTGCGATCTTCGCTGGCCCAACGACGTGCTGATCCATGAGCGCAAAGTCGCCGGCATCCTGCCGCAATTGCTCGAAAACTGTGTCATCGCCGGCATCGGTATCAACGTGAATCATTCCTCGTTTGAATCCGGTCTCCGTACGCCTGCCACCTCGTTGCGTATCGAAAGCGCCGGCCGCACGCAATCGCGAGAGAATTTGCTCGTCAAGCTGCTCGAATCAATCGACACATTTTGCTCCATGCTGGCCTCCGAAGGTCCGGGCGCCATCCTGCGAGCCTTCACGTCTGCTTCCAGCTACGCCATGAACCGTCGTGTGGTCGTCGAAGAGAGCGGATCGGCGGGCACCACTTGCGGTCTCGATGAAAATGGTTTTCTATTGATTCGCTACGATTCCGGGCGGACGCAAAGGCTCGCGGCAGGTGGAGTCCGCCCCGAGCGAGGTCTCCGATAAGAAAAGCGCATGAGTGAAGAATCTGAGTGGCATGGAAATTACTTCAACTACTTCACCGAGATTGAAGAACATTTCCAGCGCGCTCGCGCTACCGGTCTCTTCCTCCTGTCGCCGCTGGATTGGGCGCTTATTGAAAGCTGGAAGAATGCCGGAATCCCGCTGGAAGCCGTGCTCAAAGGCATAGATGATGCGTTCGAAAAATGGCGCTCGCGCAAAACCAAACGCCGATTGGTCAATTCGCTTGCCTATTGCGCGCAGGCTGTTCTCGAAGCGGCGAGTCATGCGCCCGCAAACGATCGTGTCTCTGTCGCAAATCAGGCGCCCTTTGCGCCGGAAGAATTGGCCTCCCATCTTCAAAAAAACGCCGCCATTTTTGCTGGCCGGCCCGAGCCCGCTCTGCGCGAAATCGCCGGCACGCTCGAAAGTCTGTCACTCGCCGCCGGTCATGAGCTTCCGCCTCTTGAAGATCTTGAACGACGCCTGACAGCGCTCGAGGAAAAAGCTGTCGCCGTTTTGCGAAGCGCGCAATCCAGTGACGATCTCTACGCCATCCGCCAATCTCTTGATAACGAGCTGCGGCCCTATCGCGGCAAGATGACGGCCGATCAGCTCGCCATGCTCGAGCGCCGTTATTTGGATACCGCGCTGCTCGAGCGCGCCAAACTTCCCCGGCTCAGTCTGTTTTACTTGCACTGAGTCTGATACATTTGGCGCGAGATGTCGAAAGCCGAACTCAAGCCGCGGACCCTGCATTGGTTCGGTCTGGTGCTGCTCATTATTTCGGTCTGCATTAACTATGCCGACCGGGGAAATCTCGGAGTTGCCGCCAAGAGTTTGGAGCGCGAGTTGCACTTGGGGCAGGCCGAACTCGGAACCCTGCTCGGCGCGTTTTCCATCACCTACGCTGTCTCGCAGTTTTTTGCCGGCAAGCTCATCGATCGCTGGAATGTGAACTGGCTCTACGCCGCCGCTTTTTTCCTTTGGTCCGCCGCTACGGGCGCTACCGGCTTTACCAATACCTTCGCCGAAATTTTTGTGCTGCGCCTCATCCTCGGAATGGCTGAATCCGTTGCCTATCCTTCCTATTCACAGATGATCGTGACCACTTTCCCGGAAGGCCTGCGCGGAACGGCCAACGGTCTGATTGACGCCGGCTCCAAACTGGGTCCTGCTTTGGGCATTCTATTGGGCGTCGAGATGATCACCCGCTTTTCCTGGCGCGGCATGTTTTTCATCATCGGCGCGGGCAGCCTTCTTTGGATGATTCCCTGGTGCCTGGTGGCCCATAAGCTGCCGGGTAAACGCATCAAGGGCCATCCCCAATCCTCCTGGTCAGCCAGTTATCGCCAACTCTTTACGAATCGCGCCCTGTGGGGCACCGCTATTGGATTGTTCGGAGGAAATTACGTCTGGTTCTTTTTTCTGAACTGGCTTCCTTATTACTTCGAGAACGATCGCCACTACACGCATGATCGCCTGGCCATTATGGGCTCTCTGCCGTTTTGGGTAATCGCGGCATCTTCCACCGTGTTTGGACTCTTTGCCGACTGGTTAATTCGCCGCGGCGGTCATGCCGGGAACGTCCGCCGTTTCTTCGTATGCTCCGGATTGTCCGGTTGCGGTGCGCTCATGCTCGTTGCCATCCTTACCCCCGACGCGTTTTGGAGCAATCTGCTGCTGCTCGGCGCCTCCGCTTCTATGGGCGCCTGGTCGTCAAACCATTGGGCGTACTCTCAACTGCTCGCCGGCCCGGAGACCGCCGCCAAGTGGACGGGAATTCAGAATGGCCTTGGCAATGTTGCCGGCTTCATCGCACCCATGCTAAGCGGCTTCGTGCTCAAAGCCACTCACTCTTTCTTCGCCGCTTTTGCCATCACTTGCGCTGTGATTTTTATCGGAGTACTAGCGTACTGGGTCCTGGTTGGCGCGCCCGTCCAAGTTTTTTTCAGACCCGCATTGGCACGCGAGGACCAGTTAACGTATAGTGAAGACTCAGCCCAGTAACCGGGCTGTCAAGCGAGCGCATTCCTCGCTTACTTTGTTTTCCCGTATCAAACGATCTTGGCGCACCATGCCTTGGCACCGTGCGCCTCCGGCGGGTGTCTACCTCCGAGCGCCCGCCGTTCTTGTTTCTGGCGCAGACAGTGATAACGTAATCACGTCTATGCCCTATTCACCTTTCTCGAGACGGACCTTGTTAAAAGCCGCGGGCACATCGGCCGCCCTCCTGCCCGCTGCTGCCATGGCGCAACAGCAAGGCGGCCCCACGACCTCCACGGTGGAGGATCGCGATCGCCGCATGGAATGGTGGCATCAAGCCCGCTTCGGAATGTTTATTCACTTCGGTCTGTATAGTGTTCTGGGCCGCCATGAATGGGTCATGGAAGAAGAAGGCATTCCCGTGGCCGAATATCAGCAGTTGGCCAAACAATTCAATCCCAAGCCGCACGCCGCGCGCGCTTGGGCCAAGCTGGCGAAGCAAGCCGGCATGAAGTACATGGTCATGACCTCTAAGCACCATGAAGGCTTCTGCAACTTCGCCACCAAGCTGACCGATTATTGCGCTCCCAAGCAAGCCGCCGGCCGCGATCTCGTTGCCGAGTACGCCGAGGCCGCCCGCGCCGAAGGTATGCGCTTCGGCCTCTATTACTCGCTGATGGACTGGCATCATCCCGACGGCGCTCGCTGCCTTACAGATGAAGCCGCCCGCCGCCGCTTTGTCGATTACATCCACGGCCAGGTTCGCGAGATCTGCTCTAACTACGGCAAACTGGACATTCTCTGGTATGACGTGAATTGGCCCTTGACGCCCGCCGGTTGGGAATCCGAGAAGATGAACAAAATGGTGCGCGGCCTGCAGCCCGACATTCTCATCAATAACCGCTCCGGTATTCCCGAAGACTTCACTACTCCCGAACAGCACATTCAGGCATCCGCCACACCTTGGGAAGCTTGCATGACCATGAACGATAGTTGGGGCTATCAGCGCGCCGACGATAACTGGAAATCTCCGAAAACCATCGTGCGCAATCTTCTCACCTGCACGCGCGATCGTGGTAACTATCTTCTAAACATCGGCCCCAAACCGGATGGCTCCATTCCGCAGCCTTCCATCGAGATTCTTACCGCGGTAGGGAAGTGGACGGACAAGCACGGCGATCTGATTCACAAGGCCGATCGCTGCCAGGTCAGACATTCTCAATTCGCGCAGTTCACTCGCCAGGGGAACACGCTCTATATTCATGCCCACTTCTGGCCGGGTGAGACGCTGGCGCTCGGCGGATTGCAGCAAAAGGTGCTATCGGCCAAGCTGTACACCACCGGCCAGCCGGTTAAATTCGAGCAGGAGCAATTTCGCGTGCGCTTCACCGGTCTTCCCGCCAACGCGCCCGATCCGCTTTCCACCACCATCGCTGTCGAATGCGATGGCGAGCCCACCCAAGACATGCTGGCCATTCGCAAGAACCGTAAACGCGAGAGTGTCTGATCGTTTTAGGCTATTTATCCCAAACTATACCGACTGAACATGGCCATAGACTCAGTGTGGAATCAGCAGTATCTGCTGTTCGGACAATCCCTCGGCGTATCGGCTCTCATTGCGGCGCTGCCGATCTTCGCTCTTTTGCTCTTGCTCGGCGTCTTACGCAAGCCCGCCTGGATCGCGGGCCTGACCGGACTCGCCGTCACGTTTTGGCTTGCGCTCGCCGCCTATCACATGCCGGCTTTACCGGCGGTGAGCGCCGCCCTGTATGGCGCCGCATTCGGACTCTTCCCGATTTCCTGGATCGTCTACTGGGCCATTGCCCTGTTTCGCGTCAGCGTCGATACTGGGAAATTCGAAATCATCAAAGCCTCCGTCGGCCGTCTCACCGCAGATCCTCGCCTTCAGGCCATTCTGATCGGCTTCGCCTTCGGCGCTTTTGTCGAAGGGGCTGCCGGCTTCGGAACGCCCGTCGCCGTCGCCGCCGCCATGTTGACTGGTCTCGGATTCTCGCCTTTTAATGCTGCTGCCATTTGCCTGCTGGCCAATACTTCGCCCGTGGCCTTCGGTTCCATCGGCATCCCGGTTATTACTCTCGCCGGCATCACCGGCCTACCCCTCGAACGGCTTAGCGCCGACGTAGGCCGCCTCTGCGCGCCGATCTCCCTCCTTATACCCGCTTATTTGATCTTCGCTATGGGTGGCAGGAAAGCGCTCAAAGGCGTTCTTCCCGCCGTAGCCGCCGCCGGCGTTACCTTTGCGAGCGTGCAGTTTACCGTCTCGAACTTCATCGGCCCGCAACTCACGGACATCCTCAGCTCACTTGCCGCCATGGGAGTCATTATTCTATTGCTCAAATTCTGGTGTCCGGCGGCCGAGCCGAATGCCATCGTCCGCGCCGCCATTGTCGGCCCCTCCTCTCCGGCCCAGCAAACCCACACTACACCACGCCAATATTCGAGCGCAGAAGTTTTCAACGCTTGGCTCCCTTACGTGTTTCTCGTTTTGTTTGTGCTGCTCTGGGGATTCAAGCCTTGGCAGGCCGTCCTGAATTCGGTCAGCTTCACCATCCACTGGCCAAGCCTCCATAACGTTGTCCAACGTATGCCGCCCGTCATTCCACATCCGGCGCCTTATGCCGCCGTATTCAATATGAACTGGCTCGCTGCTTCCGGCACATCTTGCATGTTTGCCACCATATTGTCCGCTCTCGTGCTGAAAATGCCGGTCTCGGCTTTCTTTCGATTGCTTATTTCCGTCGTGCGTCAGCTCATACTGCCCACCGTGACCGTCACATCGGTCCTGGCAATGGCTTTTCTGATGAATTATTGCGGCGCAACCGGAACTCTCGGCTTGGCGTTTTCGGCTACCGGAAAGCTTTTTCCGTTCTTCAGCGCCTTGCTCGGCTGGGTCGGCGTGTTCCTCACCGGGTCCGACACGTCCTCCAACGCCTTATTCGGGAGTTTGCAGGTAGTTACCGCCAATCGGCTCGGCCTTTCGCCCGTTCTGATGGCCGCCACCAATTCGAGCGGTGGCGTCCTGGGCAAGATGATCAGTCTACAGACGATAGCCGTCGCCGCGGCAGCCACCGAGATGTCCGTTCCCGACCAGGCCCGCCTTTTCCGTTTCACCTTGAAACACAGTATTCTCCTGGCCGCGGTGGTGGGCTGCCTCGCGATGCTTTATACCTATGTACTGCGGTTCCCGTGAGGTTCTATAATGTGATCACCGCCGTAGATCATCTCTGGACACCGTCATGGGTAGCTCACAACAGCCGACATATATCATTCCACCGCCATCGGGACCGAATTGGAGGACTCCGTTGTTGATCGGGGCCCTCGTGTTGCTAGGCGCTTCTAGCATCTTTCAATTTGTCCAACTCGAGCGCGTCCGAACCGACACCAAAGCCGATATGACGAAGCTCACCTCCGACATGAACGGTGTCATCGAACGGATGCGCATCGATTCGAACGAAGAAGTGCAGCGCTCGCGCCGTAGCATGGACGAACTGCAAGCCCGTCTCGCCGAGCAGCGCCGCAACGCCGAAGCTGCCGTCGGTCAAGCGAAGATCGATGCTCAGAAGCGCGTCGAGTCGCTGCAATCGCGTCTCGCGCAGGAGCAGGCCGCTCAGCAGGCGGTGATCAATTCCGTAAAGCAAACCGCCGATACTGCCACCACCCAGTTGGCCACCGTCTCGACCGATGTCGGCAACGTCAAGACTGACGTCCAAAAAACCAAGAGTCAGCTCGAACAAACCATCGCCAATTTGAAGCGCGCTACCGGCGAGCTCGATAGTCACGCCAGTCTCATAGCAACGAACGGAAAAGAGTTGCAGGCGCTACGTGAGCTCGGCGAGCGCAACTATTCTGAATTCACCATCACCAAAAGCAAGAAGCCTACACGCGTCGCCGACATCATGGTTCAACTAAAAAAGGCGGATCCCAAACATAACCGCTTTACCATCGCCATAACCGCCGACGACAAAACGGTAGAGAAAAAAGACCGCAACTTGAACGAGCCGATCCAGTTCTACACGGCCAAAGCCCGCCAACCGGACGAAATCGTGGTCAATCAGGTCAGCAAAGACAAGATCGTAGGCTATCTGGCAAGTCCCAAAGTGCAGACCACGCGCGGAGGCTCTTAGTAAAATAGAAGCTTATGAGATATTCCGAGCAACTGATTGCTCCTATGCGCCAGGACTTGACGCAGTTCGGCGTCCAGGAAGCCCGAACTGCCGAGGACGTGAATCGCCTGTTGTCTCCCGATAGCGGGATCGTCCTTATGGTGACGAACTCGGTCTGCGGATGCGCGGCTGGTAAGGCGCGTCCCGCTGTCGGTATGGCTCTTCAGAACGCCAATCGGCCCGATAAAGTTGCCACCGTTTTTGCCGGTGCGGATTTGGAAGCAGTTGCCCGTGTCCGTGAGCTACTGCCCGGCGTTCCGCCGTCCTCACCTTCGATGGCATTATTCCGCGATGGAAAGCCTGTGTTTACTTTGCATCGCTTTCAGATTGAATCGAGCGACCCACTAAGTATCGCTAAGCTTCTCACCCAGGCTTTCGATCAATTCTGCGTAACGGCGAAGCTATAGAGCCCTCGCTTTTCGACGAAAGAGCGTACTTCGGCAGGTAATTCCGGCGTTGCCTCTCCATTCGCCAACCGGGCGCGTATCGTTGAGCTGGAAACCGGCAGCGCTAATCCATCCAGCCGGTGGACCCGTGCGCCTTCCGGCACGCGGTACTCGCTTTCCGGCCGCGATACAACGATAAACTCGGTCAGGCGCACAAGCTCTTGCCAACTCTTCCAGGTATCGAGTTCATCGAACGCGTCGCCGCCTACCAGAAAAAACAGCCGGTCGCCCGGAGCTAACTCTTTCCTGACACGCTTGACCGTATCCACCGTGTAACTTGGCCGCCGCCCCGCTTCGAGCCGTGAGGCAATAAACCCTGGATATGGCTTACACGCGAGCTCGACCATTCGGTACCGGTCCTCGTACGGCGTTAGGCCGGCTGCTTCTTTGTGCGGCGGATTACCGGCCGGGACGAATAGAACGCGATCCAATTTGAACTTTTTCTGCGCCTCTTCGGCGATCCGTAGGTGCGCCATGTGAATTGGGTCGAACGTCCCCCCAAACAAACACACATTCCTGTTTTGTCCTTCAGTTCCGCTGCCTTTGTGGGGCAGGCTGGCAGCCTGCGGCGGGTTGTTAACCCGCCCGGTCTTTTCACCCTTCGGCATGCTTCCTATACAGATCGCTCTTCAAATTCGGTTCACTAGCGATCTGCTCCTCCGCCGCCAGGCTTGCCAGTTCGTCGCAGCGATTGTTATCCTCATGCGTCGCGTGTCCCTTGGTCCATTTCCAATGGGTTGTGTGCGAACTTACCAGCTCATCCAGCATGACCCACAAATCTTTATTTACAACCGGCTTCTTGGCCGCCGTCCGCCAGCCGTTCCGCTTCCAGCCCGCTACCCAGCTCGTAATTCCATTTCGCAGATATTCGGAATCGGTAATAATCTCGACCTGGCAACTCTCTTTTAGTCGCTTAAGTCCTTCGATCGCTGCCGCCAGTTCCATGCGATTGTTCGTAGTATACGGGCTCGAACCGTATAATTCCCGCTTGTAGTCTCCGTACCGCAAAATACAGGCCCAACCGCCCTTGCCGGGATTCCCCTTACAGGCTCCGTCTGTGATCAGTTGAACTTGTTTCAAGCGACTTCAGCGCGCTGCATTGGCTCGCAGAAGAACGCGTCCACGATATCGAGAATTTGCTTTACTTCTTGAGCGCGATAGATATCCACGCGCAGCTTCGAGCCGTTTCGAACTCCGTGAGTGAAGTAAGTGGCAAACTGCTTCATTTTGCCGACTGCGTCCGGCTCGCCATGATTTTCGAGCATGAGATAGTAAGTCTTCATCATGTCATAGCGCTCGTGGTCGGCTTGCACTTTGTAAGATCCTGTGCGCACATACTCCTCGATCTGCCGGAAGACCCACGGATTCGAAGAGGCCGTCCTTCCGATCATCACGGCATCGCATCCGGTCTCGCGATACATCCGCACTGCATCTTCCGGAGTAATAATGTCGCCGTTCCCGATCACCGGAATCCGGACCGCCGCCTTCACTTCCGCGATGCGCGACCAGTCGGACCGCCCGCTATAGCCCTGCTCGCGCGTGCGTGGATGCAAAGCTACTGCCGCCAAACCGCAATCTTCCGCCAGCTTGGCCATTTGCACCGCCACTAATTCGTGATCGTTCCAGCCCGCCCGGAATTTGCACGTCAGCGGAATGCGGATCGCCGCCTTCACTTTTTTGAGGATGGTTTCGACCAGCGGCAGATCGCGCAGCAGACCGCTCCCGCCATTGCATTTCACCACCTTGTTCACCGGGCAGCCGAAATTGATATCGACAATATCGAATCCGCGCTCTTCGCACACCTTCGCGGCATCCGCCATTACGTCCGGATCGGAACCGAACAATTGGCAGGTGATCGGATGCTCCTCAGGCTCGAAATACAGGTACCGGAAATTGCGATTGGGCTTCTTGGCATGGCGTGTGCTCACTACGCCGTGCGAGCTCGTGAACTCCGTCATCAGGAGCCCGCAGCCGCCCTGGTTGCGGATCAATCGCCGGAAAACCGTGTCCGTTACTCCCGCCATCGGCGCGAGTACCGTCGCCGGGCGCACCGCGATCGGTCCTATGGAAAAGCCAGCCGGAAAGTCCAAAACCTATTTTAACTACCGTTTGAAACGCCTCCGGAAACTCATACGTTTCTGATATAGGGGAGCTTAATATGAAGCCGTCCAGCCTCTTGAAGGTGACCGGCGCCTTTGCTGCAGGCGTAATCCTCACGCTTGGTGGCGCTCTGGTCTACATAAAGACAACTACGGTGAAAACAATCGCCGCGCCGGCCCCGCTCGTCATCCCGAGTACGCCGGCCAAGGCCTCGCTGCCCGCGCCAGCCGTCGTTCCGCCACCACCTGCGCCAGTTATCAAACACGTAAAGCAAGTCCGGCCTAAATCCGTGCCTGTTACCGTAGCGCCCATGGTCGTCCCGGTAGCGCAAGCCCTTCCGCCTGCGCCGGTACTTCCGCCGCCCGCCGCCATTCCCGCGCGGCCTGCCGTAAACGAAGGCCAGGGGCCCATGGGTCCGCAGCTCGGCACGCCGGCGCCAGCGGCCGTGCCACCGGCGCCGCACGTCGTCACTCTACAATCCGGAACCAACTTGAACGTTCGCCTCGCGGAAACCGTTTCCACCGATCGAAAGTATGCCGGTGACACATTCCTCGCAACTCTCGAAACTCCGCTCGTGATCGACGGCTTTATCATCGCCGACAAAGGCTCCAAAGTCTTAGGAAAGATCGCCGGTGCGCAAAAAACGCTCATGCAGTTGACCGTCACCGAAATCAATACGACGGACGGCCAGCGGGTACCGGTCGAAACTAGTGTTTTCGAGAGGAGAGCCGAGGCAAAACATGGGCAAGACGCCGCGAAAATCGGCGGAGGCGCCGCGCTCGGCGCGATCATCGGAGCCATCGCCGGTGGCGGTAAGGGTGCCGCTATTGGCGCCGGCGCAGGCGCTGGCGCCGGCACAGGCGCGGTTCTCCTCGGCCGCAACAAATCCATCTCTCTCCCTGCGGAAACACAACTCACTTTCCAACTCGCTCGTCCGGTGACGATCACTGAAAAACTCAATTAATACAGACTCGGTCTACCGCTTCCCCACGTAGAACCACTTAGGTAACGATTGCCTAACCCGTGTGGTCGTATGTGGGAAAGGTCAGAAGAAGAACAAAATGACCGCATCGGATGTTCTCGTAGAGAGCCTCATCGATTGGGGTGTGGAAGTAATATTTGGACTCCCCGGTGACGGCATCAACGGCTTTGTAGAAGCGCTTCGTACTCATAACGGCCGCATCCGCTACGTCCATGTGCGCCACGAAGAGACTGCCGCGATGGCTGCTACCGGATACGCGAAATTCAGCGGCAAACTAGGCGTCTGCTTTTCCACCGCCGCTCCCGGCGCAATCCATATGTTGAACGGTCTGTATGACGCGAAAATTGACCAGGCGCCGGTGCTAGCCATCACCGGCATGACTTACCACGACCTGATCGGAACCAACTATCTGCAGGACATGAATCAGGACTATCTCTATCAGGACGTCGCGCTCTATAACCAGCGCCTGATGGGACCTGCGCACGCCAAAAATATTGTCGACTATGCCTGCCGAGCGGCTCTTGGAAATCGCGCGGTCTCGCATATCGCGCTGCCGATCGACTATCAAAGCGCGGATATGGCCGATCAGAAACGATCGAAGCGCAATTTAAAAGGCCACACTTCGGAAGCATTCTCCATCCCCAAGCAGGTTCCTGAGCGCCTACAGCTCGAGAAAGCGGCGCGCGCGCTCCAGAACAAAAAGAAGATCGCCATCCTCGTGGGCTCCGGTGCGCGCGGCGCCGGAGAGGAAGTTCTGCAAGCTGCCGAGCGCTTGGCCGCGCCCGTGGTCAAGGCGATGCTGGGCAAGGATGTGATTCCTGACGACAGTCCCTACACAACGGGCGGAACAGGCGTAGTCGGCACTCGGCCTTCCTCGGACGTTCTGGAAAATTGCGACGCGCTGTTGATTATCGGCAGTTCGTTCCCCTATATCGAATTTCTTCCCAAACCGGGCCAGGCGCTTGGCATTCAAATTGACCATAGGCCAGAACGCATCGGACTCCGCTACCCGGTAGACATCGGCCTGGTCGGTGACGCACAAGCCACGCTGCGCGAGCTGCTGATGTATCTGCCTCGCAATGAAGACCGGACATTTTTGAAGCAGGCGCAAAAGGGCATGGAAGAGTGGTGGAAATTGATGGAGGAGCGCGGCACGCGCACCGACAAGCCGATGAAGCCTCAGGTCGTCGCCTGGAACTTGGGCCAGTTGCTCGCCGATGACGCCATCGTCACCGGCGATTCCGGCACGGTCACCACCTGGATCGCGCGTATGAAGTTGCGCGCGCGGCAGCAATTCTCGTTCAGTGGAACGCTCTGCAGCATGGCTGCCGGGTTGCCGTACGCGATCGGAGCGCAGGTAGCGTTTCCCGGGCGCCAGGTCGTTTCCTTCACCGGCGACGGTTCTCTCAGCATGATGATGGGCGATCTTGCCACGCTTGCGCAATACAAGTTGCCCGTCAAAATCATCGTCCTGAAGAACAACACGCTCGGCCTCATCAAGTGGGAGCAAATGATCTATTTGGGCAATCCGGAATATGGCGTGGATTTGTTCCCAATTGATTTTGTGAAAGTCGCCGAAGCGTGCGGCGCCACCGGTGTTCGGATCGACAACCCGAAGCGGTGCAACGGTCAATTAAAAGAAGCGCTGCGAATGGAAGGTCCGGTAGTAATTGAATGCCTCACCGATCCGAATGAGCCGCCTATGCCTCCGAAGGCCACGAAAGCGGAGATGAAGCATCTGGCGCAAGCGTTGGCGCGCGGCGAGCGGGACCGCGGGCGAATTTCTTTGACCATTGGCCGTCAGGCCATGGACGAGTTCCTTTTTCCGGCCAGCGATTACGGCGCGGTCCCACGTCTTGCTTCGAAGATTACCGGGAAAGACAAGAAAACGGAGGAATGATGATTCCTTCCAAAGAACAGATCAAGCCGCGTGTGGCGCAAGAGCTCGCCTCGGAACTGGCGCACAAAATCGACGGCGAGGTCCGCTTCGACAGCGGCTCACGCGCCCTTTACGCTTCCGATTTGTCCATGTATCGTCAGGTGCCCATCGGCGTGGTAGTTCCTCGAACCTATGACGATGTGATCGCAACCGTCGCTCTTTGCCGTAAATTTAACGCGCCGATTTTTGGCCGTGGTTGCGGAACCAGTTTGGCCGGCCAGTGCTGCAACACCGCGGTCGTGATCGATTTTTCCAAGTACCTGAACAAAATTCTGGAAATCAATCCAAAGCGGAAATACGCCTGGGTGGAACCGGGATTGATTCTCGATACCTTGCAGAGCGAAACCAAAAAATTTCACTTGATGGTAGGCCCGGACCCAGCCACGCATGAATATTGCACGTTGGGCGGAATGATCGGCAACAACTCCTGCGGTGTCCATTCTGTTGTAGCGGGCCGAACCGAAGACAATGTAGAGGAACTGGACGTCCTCACTTACGACGGTCTGCGTCTGACGGTTGGGCCGACGAGCGAGCCCGAACTGGAGTCCATCATCCGGCAAGGTGGGCGGCGCGGCGAAATCTATTCGAAGCTTAAGAGCATCCGCGACCGCTACGCTTCGGAAATACGAGCGCGCTTTCCGAATATTCCGCGCCGCGTGTCCGGCTACAATCTTCCCGAGCTGCTTCCGGAGAACGGCTTTCATGTGGCCCGCGCTCTGGTCGGAACCGAGAGCACGTGCGCCATCACCCTGCGCGCGAAGGTGAAGCTGGTACACAGCCCGATGCATCGGGCATTGCTGGTTGTCGGCTTCCCCGACGTATTTACGGCGGGAGACCGCGCCGCTGCCTTTCGCGACCTGCGCCCGATCGGTCTCGAGTGTTTTCATCACAAAGTGATCGACAACGAGCATCGTAAGGGCAACCATATGCCCGGCGAGGATCTTTTCCCGCGCGCGGATACCTATGTCCTGCTCGAGTTCGGCGCTGATGAGCGGGAAGAAGCGTACGAACTCGCGGAGCAGGCGATGCGGAAGATCCGCACGATCGATCATGACCACACCTGGATACGGCTGATCGAAGACGAGCACGATCAAAAATTGATTTGGAAAGTGCGCGAAAACGGCGTCGGCGCAAGTCGCATTCCGGGAGTGGAAGACGCCTGGCCGAGCTGGGAAGATGCGGCTGTCCCAGTCGAGCAGGTGGGCAACTATCTCCGCGAACTCTACCGGCTTTTGGACAAACACCAATACCGGATGACACTCTTCGGACACATTGGCGATGGCTGTCTCCACACCCGCATCACTTTCAATCTGAAGACTGCCGAAGGCGTGAAGAACTACCGCGAGTTCATGACAGAAGCCGCGCATGTGGTCACGCGGTTCGGTGGATCGTTATCCGGCGAGCATGGCGATGGCCAGGCGCGTGCCGAATTCCTTCCGGTCATGTACGGCTCGGAGATTGTGCAGGCCTTCCGCGAATTCAAATCCGCTTGGGACCCGCAATGGCGCATGAACCCCGGCAAAGTAGTCGACCCTTATCCGATGGATACAAACCTGCGCGTCGGACCGGACTTCAGGCCCAAGCCGGTGCTGACGGTCTTTCAGTTTCCTGAGGATCAAGGCAGTTTTGCGCACGCGACGGAGCGCTGCTTCGGGGTAGGGAAGTGCCGGGGATTGGATGGCGGCACGATGTGCCCCAGCTTTCATGCCACCCGCGAGGAAATGCACAGCACCCGCGGGCGCACGCGCCTGCTGTTCGAGATGTTGCGCGGCGAAGTGATTCAGGACGGCTGGAAAGACCCGCACATCAAAGAAGCGCTCGATCTATGCCTGGCCTGTAAAGGCTGCAAAGGCGACTGTCCGGTCAACGTGGATGTTGCTACCTACAAATCGGAGTTTCTCTATCACTATTTCGAAAGCAAACCGCGTCCCGTTGCCGCGTATGCGATGGGCATGATCAATCGCTGGGCCGAGTTGGCGTCTCGTTTCCCCGAAGCCGCCAACTTGATTACCCAAACGCCCGGACTTTCGAAGGTCATGAAATCATTCGGCGGATTCGCGCAGCGCCGCAAAATGCCCTTCTTCGCGAAACAGACATTCCGGTCCTGGTTTGCGGAGCATAACGCTCAAACCAAGCGAAAGAATGACGCGCGTCCGCCGGTGATGCTATGGCCCGATACCTTCAATAACTATTTCTTCCCACACACCGCCAAGGCCGCGGTGGAAGTGCTGGAATCGGCCGGCTATCGCGTGGAAGTGCCGCAGCAGAGTCTGTGTTGCGGCCGGCCGCTCTACGATTACGGCTTTCTCGACCAGGCGAAGAATTATCTGCGGGACATCTTCACTGCGTTGCGGCCACAAATTACACAAGGCATTCCGGTCGTTGTTCTGGAGCCAAGCTGCGCTTCCGTGTTTCGCGACGAAGCGGCGAATTTGTTCCCCGGCGACGAAGACGCCCAGCGGCTGCGCGCCCAAACCAAGCTTTTGGATGAATTCCTTTTGGCCGCGGAATATAGAGTTCCAACCTTAAAACGCAAGGCGCTCATTCACGGACATTGCCATCAGAAGGCCCTGTGGGGCATGTCCGCCGAGCAGAAGATCGTCGATCGCATGGGACTGGACGCGGAACTTCTCGATTCCGGATGCTGCGGCCTGGCGGGCTCGTTTGGCTACGAGGAACACCATTACGATGTATCCATGAAAATTGCGGAGCGCGTTTTATATCCGCGCGTGCGGCAGGCGGATCCGGAAACCTTGATCATTTCCGACGGCTTCAGTTGCCGCGAGCAGATTCTCCATGGCACTCGGCGCCACGGTATGCATTTGGCCGAAGTGATCCAGATGGCTCTCCATCAGCCGTTGCCGCGAAAACGGAGATACATCGAGATCGGGTGGGTTGAGGAAGAGCCCTCCTATTCTTTGGTGACGGCGATGGCGGGTGCAGGGCTGTTAATAGCTAGTGGAATGCTTCTGATCACGGCTCTTCAATCATCCTCCACTTCACGCTATCCAGATGGCGCGGGCTCAACTCAACCTCCGAAGCTTCCTCCAGTGGAGCGGCATTCGCCGGACTCAGTTCCTTGAACCTTCGCGCCGAGGTCAGAACATTCCTTTCGAGCGAGCCTACCGTTTGGTTGTATGTCTCGACGGTTTTTCCGATCGCATCGCCCAGCTTCGAAAAATGCTGGCTCATCGTGAGCAGCCGCTGATAGAGTTCCTGTCCGGTCGCTTGAATCTTTTCCAGATTCTCGGCCACGGCCTGCTGACGCCAGCCATGCGCTACGGTGAGCAGCAGCGTGATTAGAGAAGTCGGCGTTGCGATCAGCACGCGCCTCTCCACGCTGAACTCGAGCAGCGTCGGATCGTTATCGAGCGCCGCGCTGAAGAGCGATTCGAGCGGGAGAAACGCCACCACAAATTCCGGCGAACAGGTGAGCCGCTCCCAATACGCTTTCTCGCCGAGCGATTTCACGTGGGTTTTTACCTGGTTGGAATGATCCTTTAAGTACCGCGCCCGCTCCGACTCCTGCTCCGCTTCAATAGCCCGCAGATACGCTTCGAGCGAGACTTTCGCGTCGACTACGATCTCGCAGCGGTTCGGCAGCCGCACAATCAAGTCCGGCCGCTGGTTGGTTTCGCCGAATAGAGTCTTCTGCTCGGAAAAATCGCAATATTCCAGCATGCCCGCTACTTCCACCACGCGGCGCAGTTGCATTTCCCCCCAACGGCCGCGCTGCGAGGGGTTGCGCAACGCTGTCTTGAGTTGCTCGGTCGATTGGCGCACGCGCTCCTGAAGCTGCGCCAGTGCCTGCACCTGCGTGGTCAGCTCCGAGTAAGCCCCAATGCGGGAACGCTCGACCGCCTGCACCTGCTCTTCAAAACGGCGCAGCGATTGATTTACCGGCTCGACCAAATGCAGCATCTGGTCGCGGCTGCGGTCGAGAAAAAGCTGGCTATTGCTTTCGAGCGCGTCGGCTGCAAGCGCGCGAAACCGGTCCTCTAGCTGACGTTGTGTGCCGGTGAGCACCTTGACTTGCGTCTCCGCTCCCACGGCGGCCAGCCGGGCCGCCTCCAACTCCAGGCGGTCCCGTTCGCTCTGCTCGCGCACCTCGGCCGCCGTTTCCCGCCACCGTTTGGCATCGGAAAATTGATACACCGCGAAGCTGACCGCGGCGAAGAGCCCGATCAGCAGCGCTACTACCAGAAACGTCATTTCCGAAAGCCCGTCTCCCTTTTGAATTGCTCCAAAGAGTTAAACACGATAGGACAATAAACCGCCCGATCGGGCATATGCCACATGCGGCTCACGAGCGATCCGTTGCCTTTCGCCAAGTGCGGGAACAACTCACACGTGTGAGGCCGCGCCTCGTATACCGAACAGAGATTGTCCTTCAAAAAAACACAGCCGTCCGCGTTGCGCTTCAAAACGCGCCCTTCGTCGGGCGATTCCACCGTGTAGTCGCGCAAAAAATCAGCGTGCCGAATGCCCAAAAAATGCGCCAGCTTCTCCGTATCTCTCTCGCTCACTTGCGTCGTGGCCACCCGGCAGCAGTTGGCGCATGCCGTACAGTCGATGGCTTCTTCTGTTTCCTGGGCGATCGCTTTGAAGCGCCTTTCCACGAAATTATGGCTTTTCAGCCAAGTGCGGAAGCGCCGGTTCTCCTCGCGCCGCTTTTCGCCCAGCCGCTTGATTTCGACCAAGCCGGTAATCATACTTCTAGTATCTCTTCAACGGCGATAATGGTGGAGTGACGGACCGGCTGTCATTGTCCATCTGGCTGGAGCGAAACGCTCTCTCCCAACGTCTTCGGCATTTCGAAACATTACTCCGGCTCTTTCCTTTTTCCCAGCGCGAGCAGGGCCAATCGACGATTTCGATCGAGGCGGTCAGCGCGCAGGAACCTCCGCTTCTCGAGCGTCCGGTAAACGGTCCCATGGACGTGGACGAGGCCATGCGCATTTTCGCGGATTATTCGGGCGACGATGTCTCCTACAAACTCGAAAGCTGGTGGGACCTCTGGCAATTCAATGGTGACTGGGCGCTGACTCCGGCTCCAGTGGCCCTATCCTGTTTTGGCCCTGAATTCGACAACGGGGCCGATATCGGCGTGACCGATCAGGAAGACCTGCGCATCGATTTCGGGGTGGATGCGCACTTTCTTCCGGCGGAAGACATCGCCGGTGGCAAGAAACTTCTCGCATCCAACATCCGCAGTCTATTGCGTCTGGTGCACGAATTGGATTCCACTCTTCCGCTGCGCAAACGCAAACTGGAAACGGAGTCCGGGGAAAATTTTGCCGATCGTCTGCAGCAAGCACTGGCTCAAAGCGAACCGCAGTAAAAGGTGAACCGCTTGCTGACGGGTTATGAAAAAATTAGGTACAGACAGCCGCGCCTGCTTGAGCGCGATTGTATTTCATGAGCTTGCGGAACGGCGCTTCAGTCAGTCCCTAATTTTTTCACAGTCCGTGACACATGCGGCTCGGTTTCGGCGCGCTAGAACAGGGTCATCGGGATATTTGCCGAGCTGTATGCTACGCCGAACGTCAGCCGATGTCCGACAAATCCACCGACGCTGCCGAAGCCGCCGTAGGAAATCAAGTCATAACGGACATTGGCGGATAAATGCCTTGTTACAACATAGCTGTAAGATCCACTATAATTACCCGTCGAATATCCCTGTGAAACGCTATTGGCAATGCTTGTCAAATGAAAATAGCCGCCACCGAAGCTGAGGTTGGAGCGCCGCATCGAGTACGAATACGTACCGTTCAAAAATTGGGTGCGCGACGTAAGATATATGCCGTTGCCGGGTTGGATGCCCTGACCGGCGCTTACGGAAAACGCAGTGCGGCGCCGGTAGCGGGTTACTGAGCCCTGGAATGAAGGGACAAGGGAGGTCTGATCGTACGGACCGGTTACATAACCGGCGACCGTTTGTCCTCCAGCGATGACGGACACGGGGATGCTGATTATGCCAATAGCATGACTGCGCATCAAACCCAGTGTCAACGATGCCTCCCAGTGGGCCGGAAATTGATGCATCAGCGTGAGCGAGCCGCCATCCAGAGTGCTGTTACCCGCACCACGCCCATAATGGTAGTAGGTATGAGAGTAAGAGCCGGACAGTGAGGTCCGTCCGGTTAGCTGATAGACTATGGAGGCGATTCCCGATCCGCCAACGCTGTTAATCGCTCCTGGATAGTTATAGTTATTCAAGTAGAATTGTCCACTGAAAACATAGCTCAGCCGGCGCGTTTGTTGATAAGAAAAACTTAAGCCGGTGCTCACAAATCGTGTCTCCGGACTAAACGGATTTGTTACTACGGTGCTGGCGGAGCTCGGGGCGACACTGTAAAAACCGCCGCCATAAAGCAGAATACCGGCGCCCACATTGGTGGTCATGGTCCACCGGCGTGTGAGCCGCCGCGAATAGATCAGCGCGAGGTTTTGGTCGGTGCCCGAACCGTAGCCGGCGGAACCATAATGACGATAATCTCCGCGATAGCTCAACGAGAGGAAGCCGTTCCTTGATTGGTGAGAGGCGGTCACGCCGCCGCCTACGCTGTACCCGAACCCGCCCCCGGCTACCGTCTGATTCCCCTGCAAAGTGCCCAAGTTGGAGTCGTAAATAGCATTTGCGAAGAGCGAGTAATTGACGAAGTCATGGTCGAAAAACTGGCCGGCAAGTGTTACCGGAATGCCGCGTAGCCCCTCATCGGCGGCCTCGGCCGGGCCGGGGGCAGTCCCTTGTGCAACGACAGTAGCGGCTGCAACCGCAAATAACCCCACGCTCTGAATCAAGATTTTCCATGATTGCTTTTGCCGATTTCTACGGGATGCGCGTGGACAAGTATGTAACTGAGCTAACGCGAGTTTATGCATCTAAACCTCTTAAGTCTGCCGAACGAGCTATCCTCTGTCAAGCAAAGGTTTCCTTGCGGCCAAGCTCGATAACGTTGTCTAAATCGGCGGGTTCGCCGAACTTTACGCCTCGCAGGCTGGGGGTAATATTGCGCGCCAGACTGGTCAGGACTGCGCCCGGGCCAGCTTCCACGAAGCGCCCGATCCCGTGCTGCACCATTTCCCGTATGGAATCGGTCCAGCGCACCGGGTTCGGAATCTGCTGATACAGCCCCTCGCGCGCATCCTGGCCGCGCTCGATGAGCCGGGCCTGCCAATTATTGATAAGAGGAATCGATAAATCCTTAAACTCGGTGGCGTCGAGATCCGGACGCAAGCGTTCCTGCGCCGGCCGCATCAGCGAGCAATGAAACGGAGCGCTTACGGCGAGCGCCACTACACGCCGGGCGCCGGCCGCTTTCGCCAAATCCATCGCCCGTTGCACGGCTCCGCGATGGCCCGCGATCACAACCTGATCGGGCGAATTCAGATTGGCTGCGCTCACCACTTCTCCCTGCGCGGATTCCGCAAGAACCCCATCGAGCCGCTCCGCTGGAAGCTTGAGGATGGCCGCCATGGCTCCCACGCCCTCCGGAACGGCTTCCTGCATATAACGTCCGCGCTTTCTGACAAGCCGCAGGGCATCTTGGAATTCCAGACAATTGGCAGCCACTAGTGCAGAATACTCGCCCAGGCTGTGCCCTGCGACCAGCGCCGGCTGAAAACCGTTTTCTGCAAGCACGCGGTATGCGGCCACGGAAACCGTCAGAAGCGCGGCTTGCGTATTCTCTGTCTTCTTTAACTCATCGTCCGGTCCCTCAAAGCACAATCGGGAAATCGGGAAATTTAAAATCTCGTCGGCTTCTTCAAAGACCCGCCGCGCGGCCGGATAGCGCTCGGCTAATGCTTTGCCCATTCCGGTCGATTGAGACCCCTGACCGGGAAACAAAAATGCAATTTTGTTCATGAATCTGCCCGGGCGGTTTGCCCGTTCGGCTCCCCTCATAGTAGCGGCAAGCGGAAATAGCAGAAGTTAGGCTATAGTGAAAGCAGAAATGAAAAAGAAACCGGTCGCCGAGCCCATCATCTCTCCGCGGATTTTGGAGATGGCGAAAAAGTCGATAGAAGTCGACCGGGCTGTCGTTTCCAGCCGCTGCGCGGTTTGTGGAGCCGCGTGCACTCCTTTGGCCGGTCCGCACGCCGGTAAGGACGAAGATCTCTGCTGGGTTTGCCGGCGTTTGAAGATCAGCGCCTGGCGCGATTCCGATCAACAGCTTTCCGCCCAAGAGTAGACCTCTGCCCGCAGGCACGCCTCCCATTCCTTTCTCGACCCTGATTCTGGGAAGGGACGATTCCGATCTGATCGCGCGCATTCGGGCCCGCGACCCGCAAGCCATGGGCGCCTTTTATGATCGCTACGGTCGAGCCGCCTACACGATCATTTTGCGTATCGTCAACGATCCCTCCGCCGCCGAGGATGTACTTGCCGAAACCTTCATCAAAGCCTGGAACCGTTTGGGAGGGTTGAAGGAGGACGCTCGCATCGAGTTGAACCTCTGGATACTCAACCTCGCGCGCAATAATGCATTCGAATATTTGCGCTCGACCCGCGGCTGGCTCGGCAACAGCCTGCCGAAGCTGGGCGCCTTGGAAAATCTTTCCTTGTTTCAGGACGTCGCGCGCAATCGCGACCCTGCCCAATGGCGCATCCTTCAGAATGCTTTCTCGAGCCTGAGCGGCCACGAGCGCCAGGTCATGGAACTTGCCTGCTTCGATGGTCTCTCACCCGCCGAAATGTCTATTCGTCTCGAACAGTCTCCTCCTGAAATCAAGAATTGGATCACTTCTGCACTGGCTAAGCTGAGCGCGGCGCGGTAAAGGCGGAGCCAGGAGCGGTGGTCAGAGGTGCGGGCTCAGGATAGCCGTTCTGGGGCAGTGCGGCTGGTTCGATTGGTGGATTTGAAAAAACGAACCCATTTGCGGGAATCTCCTGTTGTTTCTTCTGGATACGAGATTCTGTGCGCTCGTTCTGCAGTCTTCGCAGCTCGGCGATTTCCTTGTCGCGGCGGCGGGCGAGGCGGGCTTCCTGAAGTTGCAGATTGCGGATTTGTTTTTCGTAGGTAATGAAGGTGTGGGCGTCGATCAGGTGCGGGCGAGCGGCGAGGTCCTGTTCGTTGAACAATTCGACGAATTCGATGCGGCCTTTGGCGAAGAGAGCCGACTCGAGGGCGGGGATGCGGCGCAGACGCCAGTCGGTGTCGGCGATGGACTGCACCAGATTCGTTTCGAGTAAACCGACGGGTGCGAATTCTTCGGCGTAGGCGGCGAGATGACGCTCGTATTCGGCGGTGTCGTCGGAAGGCAGCAGAACGGTGCGGCCCGTAAGAGCAGTTTTAACAGCATTTAGGGACGACTTGGCTCGTCCTTCCTCGCTACGGGGACCCGTTGAGAGTTGGGCATTGGCCTGGTTGGCGAGCAGGCGGGCCTCGGAAAGCGTTTCAGCCTGGAGGCGCTTCTTTTCGAGCTTTTTCGCCTTACGCTCCATGGCGCGGCGGATGGATCGAGCAGTCATGACGTTAGGGCTCCTTGGAAATAAAAATGGCCCGCCGTGGTGAAAGCTATCAGCCATCAGCGAATAGCTTTCAGCTCGGCGAGCCTGGTTGACAATAGCACACGGCACCCCCGGCGAATGAACTTTTCACCTGCGGAAAATCGGATAAGGGCTTCAGGATCAACGTGCCAGAAATATTTTCGTTCGTTGTGACCGGCTTTTACGCAAGGGCGAAAGGCGGCTGATATTTCGGCTGCGACACGTCTCTCGCATCCTAATTGCTGAAGTCAAATGCGCGCGAAAAGCCGGACGGTTCCCTTGGGTGTGCCGGTGTCTCGCGAGTCGGAGAGGTAACGCAGCGTCGCGCGATATCTGTCGGCCGGATCGACTTGATCCATAAGATGTTCCAGAAGCTTGTCGCTCCATTCACCGGGCGGAGGATGATTGGTGACGCCATTACGATCGAGCGCGCACTCTCGCTTTTGAGGAACACGCGCAAAACGGGCGCGATATCAAGCGCGCCGCCCAAAGAGCCAGTGTGTTCCTTCATTGTCTGGCGGCGTGCGTTCGCGCCCTTTGCGCTAATTCGCATTCCGTCCACTTTCCATTCACGGAATCGACGCGCCATCGCCGCCTTTCCACCGCCGATTCGGTACAAAGTTTCAACAGCGGTATTGTCACTTTCTGAAACCATCAAGTGGGATCATTTCGTCCAGGGGGTAGCGCCGCTGCCCTGGCCATCGCTTCTCCATCTCGCTTACTCCCGCCCAGAACTCCTGCGGCAATACTTCTATTTGTTTACTTCGGGCCCTTCATCAATTAAGGCGAGCATGTTCATCGCGATCGGTACTTTGCACACGCTAGCCAACGGAAACGACTGGCCGCCATTAAGACTTACGAAGGCTCCAGTTGAGAGATGCAGGGCAGCAACACCCACCATCCCATCCGTAGTATCAGCGATTCGGAGCGACTCTTGACGTAGCTGCCACTCTGTCCCTCCCATCAAGACGGCTCCGAAGACGGGCAACCATTGCCGACGCGTCAGGTTCTTTGCCATAGTTGGCACTCGTTTTATAACTTACCCCGATTTCTTTAGCGCCATATTTGATCGCGAGTTCAATTCCGGAGGAAGCCTCGGCCCTGAATGAGTGGACCTTGACAAAAATTCTCAGGTCCTATATATTTACCATATGGCTAATTAGCCTAATGGCTAATTAAGGCGGAGACAGCTATTCAGGTGAAAGGCGACCCATGAAATTGCGAACGTACCTTAATTACGGCGGGAACTGTGCCGAAGCATTCCAGTTCTATGAAAAGCACCTCGGCGGAAAGATCCTTGCGATGATGACGCACGAGCAGAATCCGGATTCCAGCGGCACAAAGCCGGAGTGGAAGAACGCCATCCTCTACGCACAAATTGCGATTGGCGATACCGAGCTCATGGCGAGCGACATCCCACCGGAGCGTTTTCAGCCCATACGTAGTGTGTACCTGTCGTTGAGTGTCGAAAGCGATGCCGAAGCAGAGCGCATATACAAGTTGCTCACCGAAGGAGGCGAGGTGTTCATGCCCATGCAAGAGACATTCTTTGCGTCAAGATTCGGCCAGTTCCGCGACCGGTTCGGCACGTCCTGGATGGTGATTCACGAGAGGCCCATGCAGGGATGAATGTCATGGCTGATCATCTCAGTACAACCTTCTCGGCTCTCTCAGATCCAACGCGTCGCGCGATTCTGGCGCGACTCGCGTTGGGGGAAACTTCGGTAAAGGAGCTGGCAGAACCGTTCTCCCTGTCAGCGCCCTCCATCACCAAGCACTTAAAGGTTCTGGAGCGTGCCGGCCTGATCCAGCGCAGCCGCGAGGCACAGCGGCGCCCGTGCCGGCTGCAGGCGGCTCGGCTGAAAGAAGTATCAGAATGGGTTGAACGGTACCGGCAGTTCTGGACGCACAGCATGAACCGGCTGGATAACTATCTGGGCACACTGGAAAAGGAGGAGAAGAGGCATGCTCGCAAAAGGCGGGATTGACGTCACGGTTAGTCTTCCCTCGGACCGGGAAATTGCTTTCACCTGCACGTTCGAGCGCTCGCGTCGAATCTTATTTGACGCATGGACGAAACCAGAGCATTTACGAAATTGGTGGGGCTGCGGAGGCTCGACTGTAATTCTCTGCGAGATCGATCTCCGTGTTGGCGGCCGGTGGCAGATGGTGATGCGCATGGCGGACGGCAGTGAGCATCCATTTCGAGGCGTCTACCGTGAAATCCTACGCGATGAACGACTGGTGTACACCGAGTGTTACGATGTGCCACAAATTGGAAGCCCGGAGTGGCTGACGACGGTCAGTTTTGAAGAACTCGATCGCGGCGTCCGGGTTACGCACCGCATTCTGCACCGGTCGCGTGAGGCGCGCGACGGACACCTGCAAGCGGGTATGGAAGCGGGAAGCGTGCAGACGCTACGACGACTGGACGAGTATGTGGCGCGAATGGGAGAGAGTTCAATCACTACCTAGATTTTGCTTGACACTACTGGGTGAGCGTCGAGCCGGAAATGTCGCCGGTAACCTGCCGGATTGTGTACCGCGCCCAAGCCGTGATCTGCTGGTTTGTGTGAACGTAATAGGGCAGCGCTACCAGCGCGATCGATAACGCCCAGGCGCGGCCGCGGCGCCAAGTTGCGTCGTCTAAGCTTAGCTGGGTGCGAAACGTAGAGCGCGTATCCGGTGTCAGGAGAGTCCAGGCAACGATGCAGTCCATCGCGGGATCGCCCAGAATCAGGCTTCCCCAGTCAATCACCGCGGCCAATTTTCCCGAGCGCATCAGGAGGTTGCCGGGGTGCAGATCCGAGTGGGTCCACACATGTGGGCCAGTGAAGTCCTCCACGCGTTTTGCGTGATCCCAGATATCGGAGATCTGCGTCCGATCGAGTAATCCGTCGCATGCATCGATGCTTTGCTGGGTAATCGCATCGCGCAACCGGATCGAATCGGCGCGGTAGGAGTGCAGCGGCCCTTCGGATCGCAGGCGCGAAAGTGTCGATTTGGTGAAGTGTCCTGGCGAAATCGGCAAGGTCGCCAGCGAGCGCAATGTCCGCCTCTCCCGGCTCGGGATTGCGACCTGCGATCCAAGGACACACCGACCAGGGGCAGGGATAGCCGGCGTCCGGCTCGCCGAAACCTATCGGCGCAGGAATCTCCAACGAAAGGTGCGGAGCGAGGAGCGGCAGGAACCGTTGCTCCTTCGTGAGCGCGGCTGAGGCTTGGGGTGTACGTGGCAACCGCACCGCCAACATGTCTCCTAGCCGAATCATGACATTGTCGGTACCGAGCGGCGAGATCGAATGCCTGGGCAACGCAGCCCATTGCGGCATCTGCTGGGCGAGGAGCCGGTCGAGCAGAGCGTCGTCAATACCGAATTCATCGCGATGAAGTTTCTCGTAGCGCATGAGCTCTAAAGCAGGTACTGGCTCGACTATACTCACCATATGTCCGGTTCGCCATACCGCCGCTTGCTAGCCGCGCGCGCGATCCTTCGTGAACGCTACAGTGAGCCGTTGCACTTGCGCGATCTCGCCGCCGCCGCCAGGTTATCTGAGTTCCACTTCCTGCGAGCCTACCGCGCCGCTTTCGGCGAGACGCCGCACCAGCACTGCACGCGTCTTCGCATCGAGCATGCCAAACGCGCGCTAGCGCGCGGCGCGGGCGTGACCGAAGTCTGCTTTGATGCCGGCTACTCGTCGCTTGGATCGTTCTCCTCCTTATTCGCTCGCGCTACGGGACGGTCGCCGCGGGCCTGGCAGCGTGAGGTCCGGTTGCTGGTGCCGGTTCCTGCGGATGTGCCGCGCCTGTATGTGCCGGGTTGTTTTCTTGCCTTTTTCGTCGATTGTAATCTACCGGGGTGAGTTTTGGTGACAGGCGTCGGATCCGACAAAAAGCGTCGGATGCTCGCCAGCCACCAAAACTCGCGCGTTCCTTTTTATCGGCGATGCGGCCATAGCAAGATTCGAGAAGTATTTTGCCGGGCCGGGTAGTATCTTTCGAATCATGATCAAAAGCATTGCGCTAGTTACGGTGTGGGTCCTCGACCAGGATCGGGCCAAGGATTTTTATGTGAATACGTTGGGTTTTGAGCTGCGCAGCGACGAGCGCCTCGGGTCGTTTCGTTGGCTGACCGTCGCGCCGCATGGACAGGAAGTCGTTTTCGTGCTCATGCCGATCGCGCCCAATCCGATGATGGATGAGGGGACGGTGGCGACGCTGCGCGGCTTGGTTGAGAAAGGCGTAATGGGTCCCGCCGGTCTGCTTACCGATGATGTACACGCCACCTATGCCGAGCTGTCCAAGAAAGGCGTGAAGTTTGTTTACCCGCCGAAAGAACAGCCCTATGGCATCGAAACCATCCTGCGCGACGATTCGGGCAATCCGTTCAGTCTGGTACAGCGGCGCAAATAAGGGCTGGTGGCCCAATACGGTTGGCCTAGGGTAACTAATAATGTAAGTGCATCCGTATTACCAGGGAAATATTCCGGTGCAATGTCATGCAGGTGTACTAGATATATGCCTCAGAGTACTCCGGAATATATGCCACCTGAATAATGTGGGGAGTAGTACATAGCATCGTTTCAGAAGCTGGTCACGACGGGCGATCGTCACTAAGCTTGAAGTATGAAGCTGCCTACCGCTCTCGTTGCTACTGCTTTTCTAATTTCGGCGCCTGCTTTGTTCGCCAACGAAATTACTATTTATGGAACCGGCATGGGACCGGGTGGCGTGCTGGCAGATGGCGCAGTTGACATTCACTATACGCTTAGCAGCACAGATCCTGATTTCCCGGGTCCTGCTGCCTTTGTAACCAATCAGGATGCCCTCGCGCTTGCGTGGATAGCCGATTCCGCGATTTCTAAGTGGATCAGCCCGACCGCGTTCGGAACCGACGGTCACCCGAGTGTGGAATATGATTACACGACGACATTCGACCTGACTGGCTTGGACGCGAGCACCGCGATTTTACAAGGCATGATATCGGCCGATGACGGCACGACAATCTTCCTGAATGGTAATCCTGTCTCTCCACTGTTCGGCACCTATACCTCCAGCGCTCCGTTCCAAATTAATTCCGGGTTTGTAAGTGGTCTGAATACGCTCACCTTCGCGGTTCAGAATTACGGTGGTGGTCCAACCGGTTTGAACGTTGCTATCTCGGGCGCCGCCGCACCGACTCCCGAGCCGTCTTCTGTCGCTTTGCTGGGCGCCGGCCTCGCGTTTGCGTTCACTCTCTTTCGACGCCGGCTCGCCAAGTAACTGCACCGCTTGGCGCCCACGCTGCTGCCGGTGGTTTCATGGTACTGGGAACTCGAGAGACCGCTTCGATAGCCGGCGTTTGCGTTCCGCCTCTTTAGCGCCGTAGATCAACGTGAGTGACTCCTAAAGTCCGTTAGATCCGATGAACGAAAGACGCATTTACAGGGGCTCGCATGGTGAGTATCATTGGCTAACCAGCACCGAGGATTACAGTGGGACGCTTCTTCGGCTTTGTCCTGAAATCGTCATTGATCGATATGTGGCCGTTACCTCTGTTGACAGTGGAGTGTTGCGGCTTCGGGATGAGGATCTTGCTCGCGGTTGGCGAACTCACGGCGGAATTGGCTACAGCCCACTGATTCGCGACAGTGAGGAAGTTCCTCATCAGTACGATGGCCCTGACGCTCTCGGCTATGACGAATTTTATGTATTTGGTTCCCCTTGCGGATTGGGGGAGAGAATGCACGGCAATCTATTCGAGGAGCAGTTTGCACCGGCTCCCGGACGGGTCGTGGTGTTTGTTTCCTTGGCAGCTTTTGTTTTGCACGATCCGAAACCCGCTGTCGAAAGTCTCCTCGAGCTCTTCTGGCCTCAATTAGAAAGGCTTCGGCCTGAATCTTATGTCGCGGATGGCACCCAATGTCTGACGTTTGTCAGCCGCAGGAAAGAGCTTGTGAAGCGCCTGCATGAACGATTAGAGGCCCAGCTATGAGGGGTCGAGCCGGCCGCTTGCTGACGCGCGCGGTTCTTTAGGTACCGCTCGCGCTATTTTTTGCGCAGGAACTCAGCCAAGGCTACGGCATTGTTATGTTCCGCGTCTTTGGCGCTGTAGACCAGCGTAATGGAACGTTTCTTTGCGGCCTTGGCTAACGGAGCCCAAGCATCCGGGTGCGCCTTCAACTCGGCGAAATATTTTTTGCGGAATTCATTCCATTTGCGGGGATCGTGGCCGAACCAGCGCCGCAGTTCGTTGCTCGGAGCGACGTCTTTCAACCAATCCTCAATGTGAAGGGAATCTTTGGCGATACCGCGCGGCCATAATCGATCTACCAGATAGCGCGGACCGTCCGCGAGTTCGGCTTCTTCATAGGCGCGCTTCAGTTTGATCACATTCCTTATTCTGCCTTCAGCGCCTCCACGGGATCGACGGCGGCGGCGCGGCGCGCCGGCAGGTAACTGGCGAACACGGCCGCGGCGGCTAAAACGAGCGGTGCGGCGGTATAGGTGAACGGATCGAGCGGG
Source organism: Bryobacteraceae bacterium (assembly GCA_025924475.1). Classification (GTDB taxonomy): domain Bacteria; phylum Acidobacteriota; class Terriglobia; order Bryobacterales; family Bryobacteraceae; genus Bog-105. Next base: position 444 of record JAICIH010000010.1, on the reverse strand, counting down.
CTGATACCGAACAACAGCGATTTCATCATCCGCATCAGCCCGGCCGCCGCCACCAACCCGATCGCCACGCCGGAGGCGGCCAGGCCCAGGCCCGACCGTACAAACATTCGTTTCAAAGCGCTTTGCTGCGCTCCGAGGGCCAGACGGACGCCGATCTCGCGGCGGCGCTGGGACACCGTATAGGAGATCACACCGTAAATTCCGACAATGCCGAGCACCAACGCCATCGACGCCGCAATGGCCATCATGACGAGGGTGAATGACGTTCGCGCCATCGATTCGCTGACGATTTCCTGCATGGTTCGCACGGAGGCGAGTGGCAGACTCGCATTCACCGACCAGACGGCTTGCCGCATCGCGCTCAGCAAGCTCTCCGTCCCGGCCCGATCGCTTCGGATCGCGAAAATCACGCCGCGCCAGACGTCCAGTTTGCCCGGCCCATAT
>JAICIH010000009.1 GCA_025924475.1 Bryobacteraceae bacterium | reverse complement strand
CGTTTGCGCCAGTTGGCTTGGCTCCGCGTTTCGGCTTTGCCTGGGATGTTTTCGGCGATGGTAAGACGGCAATTCGCGGTTCAGCCGGCCTCTTTTACAACCGGACCTATACTTCCATTCCGGGCAGCGGGGCGCCGCCGGTCATCTACACGCCTGTGATTTACTATAGCTCCATTAGTCAGATTCCCCAAGCCGCGGCTTCGGCCGCTATCTCGCCAACCGCCGCCAGTGCGGTGTACGGACGGCAACCGATGGAACGCAGTCATCAGTTCAATCTCACGCTGCAGCGGGACATTGGATTCAATACCGTAGTAGATGTCGCCTATGTAGGTAATTTCGATCGCCACGCGTTAGAAACGACCAATGTAAATCCGGTGCCGCTATATGCCTATGCGAATCCGGCCAACCTGTTCAACAATACGGAAGTTACCGCCAATCTTGTCCGGCAGGCATATCCGGGCATGGGAGCAATCACTTACACGAGTTACAGCGGCTCCGCCGTGAATTACAACGGACTGCAGGCTTCGGCCAATCACCGTCTGACCAGAGGTCTGGCTTTTGGCGTCTCATATACTTTTTCGAAGGCGTTAGGCTCTCAGGGCCGCGATCTTTACCATAAGCAGCGCGATTGGTATTACGGTCCGCTTTCTCAGGATCGTACTCATCTTCTATCCTGGAATTTTGCTTACAATCTGCCTGGGAAAAGCATTCCCTGGAAACCGGTGCGCGCTATTTTCTCTAACTGGACACTCTCCGGCATTGGCATTGCCACGACGGGCGCGCCCGCCAATCCGTCTTGCAGCTCCACCGCCGCATTTCCGTACAATGATCCCTCCCTCACCGGCCTAGGAGCGATTACACAAACTCCGAGTACAACCAGCATTCTGGGATATCGGTGCCAGGAAGTAGCCGATCCATCGAAGTACACTCACGATTTTTATAACAACTTCAACACATCCGCTTTTGTGCTTGCTCCGGTTGGAACGTTCGGCAATGCAGGATTGAGCATCCTGCGGCAGCCGTCCTGGTGGAACTTTGACGCGGCGCTCGACAAGAAAGTCTCGATTCGGGAAAAAGTCGCGCTACGCCTGCGTTTCCAGGCGTTCAATGTGTTCAACCACACGGAGTTCAATAGCATCGGCTCTACGTATCTATTCAACGCGGCCGGTATTAACACGAACTCGACCACCGGTCAGTACACAGATACGCAACCAGCGCGACAGATGGCGCTGACCATACGGTTGGAATTTTAACGGCACGAAAAAACCGCCGGGCTTGCACCCGGCGGTCCGAACTGGAATTAAAGTTTTATAGCTTACGGGTCTAGTCGCCCATTGCGCCGACTTCTTCGCGCTTCTCGGCTTCAACCGTTGGCGCCGGCTTCGGTGAAGCGGCGCCTAGTAAGCCGTCCAGCGGAACGAATCCTTCCACTCGCTTTTCCCCGAGCACATGCTCGCGATACAGACGCGCCATTTTCTCGTTTTCAAGTTTCTTCTTCAGGGCTTCATCGCGTGCACGAGCCTTCTCCTCGCGAGCGGTCTTCGCGATACCTTTGTCGTCCAGATCGTGCTGCCGGCCGGCATTGACGTGTTCTTCGTTCAACACCAGACGATGTTCTTTACTGCTCAGCGGAACGGCTTTATTGCCAGCAAAGATCTCGTGCCGCCCGTGCTCTTCGTACCACTTGGTGAGCGTCGCGGTCATGTGCATCTTCTCGATGATGTTCCGCCAACCCACACCGGTGTTGTACGCGCAGAAGGAAATTTCGCCTTCCTGGGTGGCATACGGGATGATGCACTGCTCGGTGCGGCGGAAATCGTAGTTGAACAGATCCTGGAACCACATGCCTGCAATGAACAGGAAATTCCAGCGGTCAGCTCGGCGCTTCTGAATATCGGCCATCGTGCGGTCGCCAGTCACCTTGCCGTATTTCTTGCCGTGATCGGTCTTCGACATGCCGAAGCACTTGTCGAACTTGGCGATCAGGTCCGTCATGCGGAAATGCGTGGGTGCGTTGAAGGAATTGTAATTCCGCAGGAGCGCCAGGCTGGCGCCCAATACCGACAGGAACCGGCCGCGCGCCGCATCGTTGAGGCGCGCAATATCTTTGGCCAACTGGTCGGCATTCAGAAATGCCGTGACGGGCACATGCTCTTTGGTTTCCTTGTCGCACATGACCGCCATGCCGATACCGCAATTCGGGTGGCAGCCGCAACTGAGCTGGCCCCAATCGGCGTTCGGTCCATGCGCCAGATCCGCAAAATCCGAGAATGTGCTCATGAAGCTGATCGGGAACCAATCGCGCACCGGTTCGCCGATGCCGACCTGATCCTTCACGGCATGCGCCAGATGGGAGAGAGTGTAACGCTGGGCTTGCCGGCGCTCGTCGGTGATCGCTTCGTCGCGACCTGTGAAAGAAACCGGTTGGAACGACAGGAACGGGATCTTCCTCGGATTGTCCAGGGCGAATTGCACCACGTGCCCGACCTGCTCGTTATTCACGCCGTTAATAATGGTGATAACAGGAACGATATCGACACCGTTACTCCAGAGATTCTCGATAGCACGCAGCTTCACGTCGAACAGATTGCCGACCGCGCGATGAGAATTGGCGGCGTTGCCGATGCCATCGAATTGCAGATAGGCGTAGCGCAATCCGGCTTCGGCGGCCTGCTTGCAAAAATCGGGGCGTTTCGCGAACTCGATACCGTTGGTGGCCGCCTGCACGCTGTTGTATCCAACCTTACGCGCGTATGCGACAGCGTCCAGGAAGTAGGGAGACAGCGTCGGCTCGCCGCCCGAAAATTGCACCGACATCTGGCGGCGCGGCTTGATCGAGATGGCGTTATCGAGCAGCGTCTTGATATCTTCCCAGCTCAGCTCGTGGACGAAACCGACCTGGTTGGCGTCCATGAAGCATGGGTCGCACATCATGTTGCAGCGGTTGGTCAGGTCGATCGTCAGCACGGAGCCGCGGCCATGGGTAATCGTGCTGCTTCCGTGGTTATGCAGCTTGTCGTCGTTGTGCGCGCGGATGTCGCGGCCCGGAAAAACGTCTTCCAGATGTTTGGAGAAGGCCGGATCGATCGACATCAGGTCTTCGAATACGCCATGCTTGGGGCATTCTTTGACCATCATGATCTTGCCATCGCGCTCGACGATTTTTGCCTTGATTTCGCCCACCGGCTCATTGAGCAGGATCTTGTAATCCACTTCGCCATCGACAATCCGCTGGCGGATTTCCGGAATGCAGCGTGGGCAAAGCGAATCGGTCTCGCGTGGCCAACCCAGGGGCGGCTTCGCCTTCTGGTAGCTCTTCAGGAGCGGCTTGTCCGACCACTTCGGCGTGAAGGATGGATTCTGTTTGATTTGATTCAGCCGGTCAAAGACCTGCCAGACGCCATTGGCGCCCATTGCCACCGCTCTTTCGAAGTATTTAACAGGTTTATGCATTTCTCTTGTCCGGTTCTCCAGTACGGGTTAATCCAAGTATAGGTAGCTAGTAACCCTTTGATAACAAAATAGAAGTGAACGGGGATGATGGCCGGTTGTATGGGGGATAACGGGACCTGAACAGAACCGGTAAAAATGCCGGCAACTACTTCCCTATCAGCGAGTTAACAACGAAAATAGTTTACCAGGCACCCTCACCAGGCATGATAATAGCCATCGCGCGTGACGACGTCGACCGGCACGCCGAACGTGGACGAAAGCCGCTCGGTGGTAAGGACCTCCCCCTTGGGTCCATCCAGGAAAACCGTTCCCGCGCGCAGCAGAACCACCCGTTCGATCTCGGGAATGATGTCGTCCAGGTGATGGGTTACCAGGAGGAGGCCAACGCCGGAGGCCGCCAGATCGCGCAGGCGGCCGCGCACCTCCCGCAGGGCCGGTAAATCGAGGCTGGTGGTGGGCTCGTCCAATAGCAGGGTGGCGGGATTGTGGATGAGCGCGCGGGCAATCAGGAGGCGGCGGCCTTCGCCGGAAGAAAGCTCGTCCACCCAGCGACTGGCGAGATGCTCGACCTCAAGCCGCGCCATGGCCTTATGAGCCGCCGCGCGCATGTCGGCGGTCACGTGATGGTTGCGCCAGATGCCGATGGAACCGAAAAAGCCGGAGAGCACCAGCTCGAGGCCGGTAATGTCGCGCGTGCATTGCGCCATCAAATCGTTGCTGACCACGCCCAAGTGCGAGCGCAGATCGAATATGTTCCAGTTGTCCTGACCAAGAATACGAAGGCTGGTTTCGGGCTGCAGCAGCGGATAACATTCCCGCGTGATGGTCTTTATCAGCGTGGATTTACCACTGCCGTTCGGACCAAGGATAGCGACGTGTTCGCCGGCTTCGATGGAAAGGCTGAGATTGTTTAGAGCGAGATGCGCGCCGCGCTGGACACAGACATTTTTCAGTTCGAGTAGAGTAGGCAAAAATTGAGGGTAGCAATTGGCTGTCACTGCTCAAGAGATCAAAGAGCTTGCCCATGCCTGCGGGTTTGAACTCGCAGGCATAACGGCGGCTTTGCCCTCAGGCGATCTGAGCCGCTTCGAGGCTTGGCGTGGTGCGGGGATGGCGGGCGAGATGTCATACATGACCGATCGCCGGGGCGATTTACGCGGCGATCCGCGCAGCTTACTGCCCGAAGCGCGGAGCATCGTCTGTGTCGGCAAGCTTTACAACGCCGGTCATCCTAGCAAGGGAGGTATTTCGCGCTATGCTTGGGGCGGCGATTATCACGACATCCTGCGCCGCGATTTGGAGCGGCTGCTGGAACGCATTGCGGAAGTGCATGGTGAGCCATTCACTTCGAAAATTTGTGTCGATACCGCGCCCTTGCTCGAGCGCTCGTACGCGCGCGCTGCGGGGTTGGGATGGATCGGCAAAAATACATGTCTGATTAATCAAGAGCAGGGCTCCTGGTTCTTTCTGGGCGAGTTGCTGCTTTCGATTCCGCTCGCTTTCGACGCGCCGCCGCCGGATCGATGCGGGAGCTGCCGCCGCTGTATCGACGCCTGTCCGACCGAAGCGCTGGTCCCGAACGGCGAAGGCGGCCGGATCCTGGATGCGCGGCTCTGCATCTCTTATTTAACGATTGAAAAACGTGGCGTCATTGCGAGCGAATTACAGGAGCGAACCGGCCATCATCTGTTTGGATGCGACATCTGCCAGGATGTTTGCCCCTGGAATCGCCGCGCCGCAGTCACACAGGAGGAATGTTTCGGACCAAGCGCGACCACGCCGGACCTGCCGCAACTCGCTGTACTCAGCGAAGAACAGTTCCGAGCCATGTTTCGCCGTTCGCCGATCTGGCGCGCCAAGTATGAAGGTTTCCTCCGCAATGTCGCCATGGCAATGGGCAATTCTCGAAATGCCGCTATGAAAGAGCCGCTCGAAAAACTAGTGCAACACGCAAATCCAATCATTTCGGCTACTGCACGGACGGCGTTGCTTTTGCTCGCTACGAGCCTGCTGCCGGCTGCGGTTTCCATAACCCCGGGCTTCGAACACTTCTATAACAACGAATACGACCAGGCGCTCGCCTATTTCGAGCGCGAGCTGGCGGCGCATCCCGATGAACCCGGCATTTACAACAACATCGCGCAGACCGTTCTCTACCGCGAAATGTTCCGCGACGGCGCGCTCGAAAGCCAATTGGTATCCGGCAACAATCCGTTTCTGCGATCGGGCAAGATGGAGATTCGCGCCGAAGATAAACAGCGTTTCGCGGATTGTATCGAGCGTTCGATCCAGGCGAACCAGGAGCGCGTCGCGAAAAATCCGCGCGATACGGAAGCATGGCTGGCGCTCGGCGTGGCGCACGGCCTGCGCGCCAACTATCTCTTTCTGGTCGAGAAATCGTGGATGGACGCTTTGCGCGAGGCCACTGCAGCGCGGCATGCCGACGAAAAAGTTCTCGACATCGATCCAAATGTGGCCGACGCACATCTGATTCTCGGCTTGAATCAATATGTCGTCGGGAGCTTGCCGTTCTATCTGAAGCTGCTCGGTTTTCTGGGCGGATTTCATGGAGACAAGGAAGGCGGCATTCGTCAGTTGGAAATGGTGGCCGAGCGCGGCGTGCGAGATAAGTTTGATGCGAAAGTGCTGCTGGCGGTGATTTATCGAAGAGAGAAGCAGGCGGGCAAAGCCATTCCGTTGCTCGAAGAATTGGCCGCGCGTTTTCCGCGCAATTACCTGTTTCTGTTTGAACAAGTGCAGATGTATAGCGATTTGGGTGATAAACAATCGGCCCTACGCGTGCTGGCCGAGATCGAAAAGCGAAGACGCGAGCGAGTGCCCGGATTTGCTACGCTGCCGGCCGAAAAAGTGGAATTTGCGCGCGGCAATCTGTTGTTCTGGTATCGCGATCTGGATTCGGCTTTGGCGGATCTAAAGCAAGTAACGAAAAAGGCCGATAGTCTGGATTTGAACACCGCAGTGCTAGCGTGGCTCCGGGTGGGGCAGATCCACGATTTGCAGGGGCGGCATGCGGAAGCTATTGAAGCATATCGGGAAACGGTGAAAACGGCGCCGCATTCACCGGCCGCCGAAGAGGCCCGAGGGTATATAAAAAAACCCTACCACCGGGACCACGATAAGTAGTCAAATGGTGGATGAGATCTATCCGATAAGGGGAACACTTACTAAACAAATGCAATCCTCCGCGCTTGTTGAATCCGCTGGTCCTAAGTACGCGCTCTACCAAGAGATTTGCGAGCGCCTCCATCATCTGCTCGGAGATGAGAAGAACTTCGTGGCGAATGCCGCGAATACGTCGGCTCTGTTGTTGCAAATGCTGCCGGACATTAACTGGGTGGGCTTTTACATCGCCGAGCGAAATGAGTTGGTGTTGGGACCTTTCCAGGGCAAACCAGCCACAACGCGAATTCCCTTTGGCAAGGGTGTGTGCGGGACAGCGGCGACACGCGGACGCGCTGTGATCGTTCCGGATGTGAGCAAGTTCGCCGGGCATATCGCTTGCGACCCTGCTTCCCGCTCGGAAATCGTAGTTCCGCTGCTCACCTGGGGTAAGTTCATTGGCGTTCTGGACGTAGACAGCGCGACTTTGAAGCGCTTCGACGCGGAAGACCAGGAAGGTCTGGAATCTGTGGCGGCTGTTTTTCTCGGATCGTTGATTGAGAGCGACGTGCCGGATTTGAGCGACGAAGCCGCCCTCGACTAAGAGTCTTTCCAAAACAGCTCGGCATCGGCACGCCGGACATAATTGGCGTCCAGCACCGCTGGGTCCTGCCATCCAGTCGGCCCATCCATTTCCGCGCATGAAGCCACTCCTGCAGCCAGATTTTCTGGCGCGGGTGTAATGGGCAGATCTGTAAACGGCCCTACCGTTTCTGGCGAAACCAGCCGCAAGTCTGAATCATAGACTGCTGTATACACTTCGCCGCGGCGGGCATCGATCACCGGCCGCAAATTACCAAACGAAGCCAATGCCCGCAGATTAGAGATACCGGCGGCCGGCTTGCCTAATGCCGCTGCCAACCCCTTTACTGCCGCGAGGCCCACGCGGACTCCGGTGAAAGAGCCGGGGCCGCTGGCGGCTGCGAAGCAATCGATTTCGTGCAAGCTGACGCCGGCATCCGCGAGTAGCCGGGTAATGGCCTGAAGGATCAGGTGAGCGTAGCCATCCGGGGAATCGAGCGTAAGCTGGGCAAACGTTTTGCCGTCGCGGCGAAGCGCCAAGCTGGCTCGCTCGGAGGTGGTGTCGAGTGCCAGGATCGTCACGGTGTCAGACGATACACTTTGTTGATTTCGTAGGCTTTACCGTTTGCGTTGAGGGCCTGGACACGCAGATTCAAAGTAGCTCCGGAAGTGACCCAGCGGGGCGGGACCGTGAAATTGCCATTCGAACCCAATCCGAGGACGCGCGGTCCTTCCCCGCCCGCCACTACTTCGCCCCACCAGACGTACTGCATGTTCCGCGTGGAGCGGTTTTTACGGGTGAGATTCACCTTAAAGGGAGTAGGAATACGGGAATTAATCTGGTCGCCGGGCGGCTCGGTAATCTCAAACGGCGCTTTGGCAGGGTCGGTTTCGACTTCCTGAATGGGCGGGTCCTGCGATTCGAAATAGTAGTGCTGAAGCATGTTTTCCTTGCGGCCTTCGCGCGGGACCTGCAAGATCCAATCATGCGCATTGTCGGGCGTAGGCCGGCTGAAAACCTCGCCTTTGTAATCCTTTAGCGGCACTTCCTCACCGGTGATCGGGTTGACCCACAGGGGATTGTATTTGTGCTTGGGTAGCGTGATCTCAACGATGCCGGGGGTTTGCGCGTAGGCCAGATATTCGACTTCGTCGAGGCCGACGGCGCGCGCTCCGTCCAGGTCGAAGTACGGCTCGAGCTCCCAGTGACGGGTATCCGACACTACTTTGACCCAGGTCCGGATGGCTTTGAGATTGGCTTCGTTTTTTAAACTGTCGGCGCTGACGCTGGGGTATTCGCCGTTGGTAGTGGCGGTCCAGAGCTCGTGCCGGAACGCTTCGGGATCGGTGGTGGTGATGATGTGAATTTCCGGCTGGGCGGTGAACTGATGCTCTACAGCGGCGAAACTGGGATGGGGCGAGGCCTCGATCAGGAAGGTCATCCAACCGTCGCGTAGAAGCGGCGATGAACTGACGCGTGCGTCGGTGGAACGAGCGTGCTGGAAGCCATCGTATTTTTGGAGTAGCGAGCCAAGGTCTTTGAGCAGTGGACGAGCTCCAGGAACATCTTCAAAGCGCTCGACTCCCTGCCAAGTGACGTTCAAACCCGCATAGCGCGCGCACAGGTAACGAACCAAAGGATCCAGCTTTTCGCGAGCGTGAAAGGCAGGCGAGCCGACCATTGCCTGATCGGCGAGCACCAGATCTAGAACGAAGCCGCGCGTGCTAGCGGCAAGGAGACGATCATCCAGCTCCTTGAAATATGCGGGGTCGGGTTCGAGCGCGCTGGTGAAGGGCTGGCCGGTTAACAGCGTGCAGCGGACATGCGTAAAGCCGTCGCTTTTACGCGCATCAAGCCAGCTTTCGAGCGCCGCTTGATCGAGATTCAGAGCCAGCGAAACCCCCAACCAAAGATGCGGCTTCTTGTTTGTGGTGCGCCAGTGGCGCAGGTTCGCGACATAGACGAGGCCGGGACCGGCGAAATCCGCAACATTGAACGCGGTCTCCTGATTGTCGTAGCGGCGCACGGCACTGGAGACGTGATAGGTCCAAGCGCCAGGCTCGGGTGGTGTGAAACGAACGCGCAGTGAACGGCCGTCGTCAGAGAACGCGTGCATCAGGTAGGTCGTGGCGCGGGGCGAGCGGAACTCGACATTGAGCAACTCGTCTTTATAAGGCGAGGCAGATGCGGCGAGATCGCCGGATTGCAAATCGAAGCGCAGTTCGCAAGGCAGAGAAGCGGCTGCGCCTTGAGTGCAGAGCGGAAGTGAAACAGCAGAAGCATGAAGGGCTATTAAAAATAGGAGCCCCGAGCGAAGCATATGCTTCAGAATAACCGGCACAATCGTTAGCAGTCTCACTGGATCGCTGCCAAAATATCACCCTACGTGAAACAAAAGTAGTGGTATTTGTAACTAGTCCTATAGGAAGAGTACGGTAGCAACTTGCCCGGCGTTACAAACGTCTTTACAATCAGGGGGCACGATACTACAAAAAGCGTATCGACCGGGCTGTCGATAAGAAACAGCGAGGCTGCTTATGGACATCGTTGGTGACAGGAAGTTTGTCGAGGTGCCGGGAGGCAAAACGCACGAGCTGCCGCCTCTGCTGATCAAGACTGTACCGGATGTAAAGCGGCTCGACAAGATGATGGGGGTGGCGACCGCAATCATCGAGCGAGAAGACATGGTCTCGGAGATCTGCGCCGATGGCGTCGCGAGCGAAGAATCGGTCGAACGCCGCAAGATGGATCTGGCGCTAAACCTGATAGATCAATACCTGGGTCTGCTCACTCACTGGAACTGGGGTGACGCGGTCATCGAATGGATCCGGCAATGCGAAATCACGTTCGGAGCTCGTATCGAACTGCGCAACCTTCTGCGTAGTGATGTCTGGCCGCACGCCGGACGAAGCAGCTTCGTCACGCTACTCGAGGATAAGGCTATAAAGACGGAAGGCGTGCAACTCGAGAAAGCAGTCGGATTGCGGCTTGCCTTCCGGGAAATGCCGCCCATACGCTGCTGCTCCGACCAGTTTCTGTTCTACCTGAACAATTCGGTGGCAAAGAGTGCGTACCAGACTTGGTTCGAGATGACGCCAAGCCCGATCTCATCGCTGCCGCCGGAGCGGTTTGCGTTCGAGATTGTGAACATGTCGCTGGACGTGCATTAGGCCTTGTCGGGTTCCGACGTTTCCTGGCTCTGCACAAAGTCAAGAATGTCAAAACGCTTCACTTCGCGGCCGGGGAAAAAGCTGTTGATGGCCGCCTGCTCGTCATCGAAGAACTGAAAGACGGTGCTGAGCTTGGTAAGGACCATCAGTTCGGCTCCGCGTTTACTCAATCCAAGCAATCGAATCGCGCCGCCTACCTTCTCCATTTGGGACTGCACCGCGACCAACATGCCGAGCCCAGTGCTATCGATGAACTCGACCTGTTTGAAATTCAATATAACGTTCTTTACTTTTTCCCGCTCGCGTTCGTTGAAGCGTTCGCGTAGCGCAGTGACTTCGGGACCCTGCACTAAGCGGCCGCGCAGATCGAGAATTGTTACACCATCGGCTTCGCGGCTGTTGATCTCGAGGGGCATGCTGACGACTTCACTATAGCGTCTTGCCTTGACAAAGCCTTCGTTCGCACCTGATACTCGACCAAAGATGATTCGTTCGGCGGCTGTGCTCCTTCTTCTTGCCGCCGTGTGCCGGGCACAGCCACCGCGCCCGCTACCCGTAGTCAGGGTTCATTCCGGCGGACACTTCCTTGAAACAGAAGACGGACGGCCGTTCTTTTGGTTGGGAGATACGGCGTGGGAACTGATCGATCACACTACGCGCGAAGAATGCAGCTACTATCTCCACACGCGTTCGCTGCAGGGATTCACGGTAATTCAAACCGTGGTTCTCGCCGAATTCCAAGGCATCACGCAGCCAAGCGCGCTTGGAGAGAAGCCCTTTCTCGATAACGATCCAAAGCGGCCCAATGAAAAGTATTTCGATCGCGTTCGAGAGATCGTCGATGAAGCGGCATCGGACGGTTTGTATGTGGCGCTTGTTCCGACGTGGGGAGATAAGCTTACCGCGCCCTGGGGCGATGGACCGCGGCTGTTCCGTTTAGACAATCTGCCGGTTGCGCATGACTATGCACGTTACCTGGCGCTGAAGTTGAAAGGCCGCACGAACGTGATGTGGATTCTGGGCGGCGACCGGCCACCGCGGCTTACTTCTCCGAGTAAGGCGGCCCAGGCGGCCGGATTTCCGGCCGATCAGGACTGGACGCCGATTTGGCGCGAGATGGCGCGTGGATTGGCAGACGGGCTGGATAGAAAGCCGCTGATTCTCTATCATCCGCAAGGTGGCGCCGATTCATCGCAGTATTTGCACAACGAGCCATGGCTATCGGTGAACGGAATGCAAAGCGGACACGGCAGCGGACACGATGTGCCGGTATGGGAATGGATCGCGCGGGACTACGCGCTGAAGCCGGCGAAGCCCGCACTCGATCTTGAGCCGAACTACGAAGATCATCCTTACAATCCGTGGCCGCGCTGGGATCCGGCTACGGGATATTATCGGGACCTCGACGTGCGGAAGCAGGTCTATCGTTCGGTTTTCGCCGGCGGGTGCGGAGTTACTTACGGTCATCACGCGGTGTGGGGCTTTGTGGGAAAACGCAACCCCGTGATTAACCATGCCGATCGTGATTGGATCGACGCGTTGCAGCGCCCGGCGGGGCGGCAAATGAAATTTTTGCGCGAATTGATGGAATCGCGTCCTTATTTTAGCCGGATTCGCGATGAATCGCTCATTGTGGGAGATCCGGGTAAGGGCGCGCTTCACATCGAAGCCACGCGCGATAGCGAAGGCAGTTACGCATTCGTCTATTTCCCGATGAACGATTTGACGGCTAAACTCGATCTCACCAAAATGAAGGCCAAGCATTTGCGTGCCTGGTGGTACGATCCGCGAACCGGCGTGGGGACGCTGATTGGAATGTTGGATGCGGGACCGCAGGTAGAGTTCCGGTCGCCGCCATATGGTCCGGATTGGGTGTTGGCGCTGGAAGATCCCGATGCGGGATTTCCTCCGCCAGGACTCAGGCCCTGGAAGCAGTGAGAACAGCCACTCCTATTTCCGCCAGCTCAATATCTTCCGCCTGGGGCAAGCCGCTTACCGCGATTGCACCGATCACGCTGCCGTTGTTCCAGACCGGAACTCCCCCGCCCCACCCTGTAAACTTGACATCACCGAAATAACCGATATCGAAGCCCTTCTCGGCGTGGCGCGCGGCATTACCAATTTCTTTGGTGGGCTTGCGTTCGCGAGCGGCGCTATACGCTTTGTTCATTGCGATTGTGATCGAGGAGAGCGGCGCACCATCCATGCGCGCAAAGGCGATCAGATCGCCATGCGGATCACATACCGCGATGACCCCTTTTTTATCGCGACGAAGAATCTCAGCACAGATAGCATCCAGGGCGCGGCGCGCTTCCGCATACTCAATTGTGGATTCCGTAATCATGCATAGAACTTACTACGGACATTCCGCATCTAATTAGCCTGACACCATGTCGGCCAACATTCACCTATTTTCGCCATACGCGCTCGGCACTCTCACACTTCCTAATCGCATCGCGGTGTCGCCCATGTGCCAGTATTCGAGCACTGACGGGTTCGCTACCGACTGGCATTTGGTCCATCTAGGCAGCCGGGCCGTAGGCGGGGCCGGCCTGGTGATGATGGAAGCGACGGCGGTTTCGCCGGAAGGCCGCATCACTCCGGGCGATATGGGTCTGTGGAAAGACGCGCAGATCGAGAAGCTGAAGCAGATTACCGATTTCATTCATTCTCAGGGAGCGTATGCCGGAATCCAGCTTGCGCACGCGGGCCGCAAGGCGAGCATGGCCGTGCCGTGGGAGGAAGTGCGGCTGCTTCCGCCGGAAGAGGGTGGCTGGACAAATGTTGTCGCGCCGAGCGCAGTGCAGTTCGATAAGCAATATGCCACGCCTGCCGCTTTGGATCGCGCCGGAATTCGCAGAATTGTTGAAGCGTTTGGCGCATCGGCGCGGCGCGCCGCAAAAGCCGGATTCGATACGGTGGAGATTCATTCGGCTCACGGCTATTTGTTGCACTCCTTCCTATCTCCGCTGAGCAATCGCCGGGAGGACGAATATGGCGGCGCATTCGAGAATCGCATTCGTTTGCTGCTCGAAGTAGTGGATGTTGTGCGCGAAGAATTGCCGGGGAAATCTCCGCTGCTCGTGCGCATCTCGGCGACGGACTGGGCGGAGGGCGGCTGGGATATCGATCAATCCGTGGCGCTCGCAAAAATTCTGAAGACACATCGCGTAGATTTGATGGATATTTCGTCCGGCGGCCTGGCGCCATACGCGCAGATTCCGGCCGGGCCGGGCTATCAGACACCGTTTGCCGAGCGGATTCGCCGTGAGTCGGGCATGCCGACGGGCGCGGTAGGATTTATCACCGGCGCGGCGCAGGCGGATCACATTATTCGCACCGGACAAGCCGATGTAGTGTTTATCGCACGAGAGTTTTTGCGCAATCCGTATTGGCCGCTGGAAGCCGCCAAGGAGGTTCATCAGCAAATCGCGTGGCCTAAGCAGTATCTAAGGGCCGCGTCGGCCGGGACAGCACAGCGTAATGGGCTGCTGGACGACTAAGCTCAAGGCCGGTTGCCAACCGGCCGCAGCTTTCCAAGCTGCCCCACAACGCAGCTTGCGCCGCAACCAAACGCAGCCTGTAGATTCAGCGCCGCTTGCTAACGCGCGCGGTTCTTTGGCTGGGACACGGATCGCCAGGCGCAACCAACAAATGCAAAGCGGGGTTTAAAAGCCCCGCGTGGGCTGAAGCCCACTTCCCAAATCTTCGCACGCGCGAAAGAAATCAACATGTAGTAGGACAAATTTTCCTACGGAAAAAAGTCCCCCACACTTTGCGGGTGGCGAATAAAGGCCTCCGCCTGTGCGTAGCCGCTCTCGATGCCGCGGAAGCGCGTAACTTGCGATTGCAAGGAGTAGAAACGATCGGGCGATTGCGATGCATGAGCATAACAAGCGGCTCGTTTGCGGGCTTCGGTTTGAGTGATGTTCACATAGTCGGTGGGATGAAACAGGAGCGTGTCGTCACCGTCAGAGACTTCGTAGTAATACAGAGCGAAGCTTTTCTTCATGCGAAGCCAGGCGTCGTAGACGAGTGTTGATGTGGCACGATGATCGCGATGATTGTCGATGGGCCACTGGGTGAAGACCACATCCGGCTTTTCGGCTTCCAGCAGCCGTTGAAACGCATCGTAATGAGCCTGGTCTACTACCGCTTCGCCGTCCGTCTGATTCGCGAATCGCGCGTGGGCCTTCAGGATTTCACAAGCTTTTTTCGCTTCGGAGGCGCGGGTTGCCGCGCACGCTTCCGCGCTCTTGCCAGCACAACCTTTTTCGCCGCGATTGAGGTATAGCAATGTGACCTCGTGGCCCAAATCGCTATATCTGGCAACTGTTCCGCCACAGCCATATTCCGGATCGCCGGGATGGCCGCCGGTCACGATGACTCTCAACTTTCCCGAAGAGAGCTCGGACGAAGCGGCTTTGATGGCACCAGCGGCAGCCGAGCCAATGAGGAGGTTTCGTCGAGAGAGGAAAGGCATGCCACTATCGTCCTTCACGATAAAGTAGAGATTGCGACTGCGTAAGGGAGAAATGTAATGGCGTTGCTTCAGGGGCTGGGCGCGGCGCTTCCTGAGCATCGCGTTGCAAATATTTTCAAGCCGCTGGCGACGCCGGCGCAGTCGGAATACCATATTGCGCTGCTGGTGCTGGCGATTACCGGGGCGATTTTTGTGGTCGTCGCCGGATTGATCGTCTACACGATCTGGCGATTCCGGCGCAGGCCCGGGGACGATGCCAAGCAGGAGCCGCCGCAGGTTTACGGCAGCAATCAAATCGAAGTCGCCTGGACGGTGATTCCGATTCTGATCGTGTTTGTGTTGATCGGAGTGTCTGCGCGTGTGATTGCGAGCGTTCAGAATGCAAGTCCGCCGCCGCAGATGTTGAAGGTGACTCTCATTGGACACCAATGGTGGTGGGAGGTGCGCTATCCGGATTACGGGATTGTTACCGCGAATGAGATTCATGTACCGACTGCGAGCGCAACGTATCTGGAATTGCAAAGCGCGGATGTAATCCACAGCTTCTGGGTTCCACAATTAGCCGGCAAGACGGACCTGATTCCGAATCGCACGAATTATTCCTGGATCGATCCGCGCGAGCCCGGCGTCTATTTCGGCAATTGCGCGGAGTATTGCGGCACGCAGCATGCGAACATGCTGCTGCGCGTGGTGGCGCAAGCGCCCGAAGACTTCAAGCGGTGGGCGGCCGAGCAGCAAAAACCGGCTGCCGAGAATGCCGCATTTCAATCGCTTTCCTGCGTGAGTTGCCACACCATAAAGGGAACTCCGGCGAAGGGCAAGTTCGGACCGGATCTCACGCATCTGATGAGCCGGCGAACGCTCGCCGCGGGCGCAATTGCCAATACGGCGGAGAATCTGCGGCAGTGGGTAAAAGATCCGCAGGCCGCGAAACCGGGATCGCTTATGCCGAGTCTGCAATTGACGGATCAGGAATTAGGGCAGGTAGTGAATTACCTGGAAAGTTTGCAATAGCATGGCTTCGATCGATTATCCGCTGGAACGCCCACGTCCGAAAGAAGGGGAGTTTTCCTTTTCGGAAACGCTTTACCGGTGGGTCGCGACGGTGGATCACAAACGGCTCGGGCTGATGTATATCGTCACGGCCTTGTTGTTTTTAGTAATCGCGGGGTTGATGGCGTCGGTGATGCGCCTGCAGTTAGCATTCCCGAACAACCATGTAGTGGGACCGGAGACTTTCAATCGCTTATTCACAATGCACGGCACCACGATGGTGTTTTTAGTCGGGATGCCGTTTGTTGCCGGACTTTCCAATTACCTGGTTCCGCTGATGATTGGGGCCCGCGACATGGCGTTCCCACGATTAAATGCGTTCGGGTATTGGATTTTTCTTTTTGGCGGATTGCTGCTCTACTTCAGCTATATCGGCGGAGGCGGATTATCGGGGCACGGTTCAGCGCCGGACGTGGGCTGGTTCGCCTATGCGCCGCTGACATCGAAAGCATTTTCACGGGGCGCGAGCACGGATTTCTGGATTTTGGGCATTCTCGTGGCGGGGATCGGCAGCGTGGCTAGCGCGCTGAACGTGATTGTCACCACGATCTGTATGCGCTGCCCAGGCATGACGCTGACGCGGATGCCAATGTTCGTGTGGGTGATGCTGATCGATTCCTGGTTGATCATTATCGCTCTTCCGCCGTTGACCGCAGCTCAGGTCATGCTGCTCATTGACCGCTTTCTCGGAGGCAATTTCTTTAATACGCAAGCGGGCGGCTCGGCCGTGCTGTGGCAGCACTTTTTCTGGATCTTCGGACACCCGGAAGTCTACATCCTGATCTTTCCCGCGTTTGCGATTCTTTCCGAAGTGATCCCGATCTTTTCGCGCAAGCCGCTGTTTGGGCGCGCCGCAATGGTGGGAGCGGTAGTGGCGATCGGATTTATCAGCCTGGGGGTTTGGGCGCATCACATGTTCGCGGTGGGCATGACTTCCTGGTCGAATACATTTTTCGCGGCATCGAGCATGCTCGTCGGCATTCCGACGGGCATCAAGATTTTCAATTGGACGGCCACGATGTATGGCGGGAAGCTGCGGCTCGATACGCCCATGTTGTTCTGCTGCGCGTTCCTGCTGCAATTTTTGGTAGCTGGGCTGACGGGAATCATGCTGGCGGTGTCGCCTTTCGACTGGCAACTGCACGATTCCTACTTTGTGGTCGGGCATTTCCACTTCACATTGATTGGCGGCCTGGTGTTCGGACTGTTCGCCGGAATGTACTATTGGTTCCCCAAAGCGACTGGCAAACTGCTGTGTGAAAAGCTCGGGCGCTGGAATTTCTGGCTCTTCGTGATTGGCTTCGAAACAACGTTCATACCGATGCACTTTTTGGGCATTTTGGGAATGCCGCGGCGAATCTACACGTATGCTCCGGACCGGGGATGGGATTTTTGGAATCTCGTTTCCTCGCTGGGCGTGATTGCGCAAGCCGCAGCCATCGCGCTTTTCATCTGGAATGTGATCGATTCGATCCGCTCGGGTGAAAAAGCGGGGGACGATCCTTGGGATGGTTGGACGCTCGAATGGGCGACGTCCTCTCCGCCGCCCGAATACAATTTCGAGAAGCTGCCGGTGGTGCGCAGCAGCCGGCCTTTGTGGGATTTGAAGCATCCACACGATCCCGATTGGAAGTTCGAGCAATAGCCATGGCACTGGCACAAACATACAAAGGCGACGCTCTCACGCTGGAACAGGGATGGCATATGCCGGACCGCGGCACGGTGGGCATCGCGTTCCTGATCGTCACCGAAAGCGCACTGTTCACTATCTTTGTGGTGGCGTATCTGGTCTATATCGGCAAGAGCCTGAACGGGCCGATGCCAAAAGATGTGCTTGATCTACCGATTGTGGCGACGATTTGCCTGCTTTCGAGCAGCATCACGGTGGTGTTTGCGGAGCACGCATTGAAGAAGGGACATCTTGGCGCGTTCAAGCTGTGGTGGATCGCGACCATCGCGCTGGGGCTCGAATTTCTGACCGCTACAGGGATCGAATGGCACAAGTTGATTTATAAGGACCATCTGACGATTCGCACCAACCTTTTTGGGACGACTTACTATTCGCTGGTGGGATTGCATGCCAGCCACGTGATCGTGGGCATGGTGTTTCTGCTGCTCGTGATGGGCGTGACCTTTGCCGGATTTCCGATTCAGACACAGTTCCGGCGAGTGCGGTTCTTGTCCTGGTACTGGCATTTCGTAGATGCCGTGTGGGTGGTGGTCTTTACAGTGGTGTACGTAGTGGGGCGATAAGTGGCGCACGAAACGCATCACGGAGAAGCGGGCGAACATAGCGAGCAGACGCATATTGAGATGCCCGCGCCGACATTCTGGCCAATGGTGTTCGCATTCGGCGTGGCTCTGCTGCTTGCCGGGATCGTGACGCACTGGGCGGTGAGCGCGACCGGTTTTGTTATCGCAGTATGCGCGGCTTTCGGCTGGTGGCACGATGTGATCCCGCATGAGCGGCACGAAGAGCAGCCAATCGAACCCGCGCTGAGGCCGGAACCCATTCTGGTGGAGACACGCTCGGTAGTACGGTTGCAACTTGGAGAAGGCGGGCACCGCCGGCGGATTCCGGAAAAAATTCATCCGTATTCGGCCGGTTTCTGGGGCGGGCTAGCCGGGGGCACGGCCATGGCGGGACTTGCGTGCCTGTACGGCTTGATTGCAGAGCACAGCATCTGGTATCCGATTAATCTGCTCGCGGCGATGGTGATACCCGACTTAGGACAAGCTTCGATCGAGCAACTGCGCGCCTTTAACGGATTGGCTTTCGTTGCAGCGTTTATCGGACATGGCGTGATTTCGGTGTTGGTGGGCGTGGTGTACGCCGTGATGCTGCCGATGTTTCCGAAGTATGCGCCGTTCTGGGCGGGCATTCTAATGCCGTTATTTTGGAGCGGCCTGGTAGCGACCACACTGGACATCGTGAATCCGGCAATGAACGCTCGCATTAGCTGGCCGTGGTTTGTGGCGTGCCAGCTTGGGTTTGGGCTAGTGGGTGGATTCGTAATCGCGCGCAGCACGAGTATCTCGACGATGCAAGCGTGGTCGCTGGCCGAGAGGGCGTTTTTGGAAGCGCCTCCGCGGGATGAGAAGTGAGCGATGGGAAAACCAGTCCCCATTTTTTTGAGGGGCCGATTTCCAATCGGCCGCAGGTTGCCAACCTGCCCCACAACTCAGCCGAATGGCGCCAAATTGAGCCGGGCGAGGACGCCCGGCGCGGACCAGGAGGTCCGCCCCACTCAATGAGCCTTGCGCGTGGTTCGGCTGTAGTTTTGGTGTGGGTTGTCTTGTTGGCCGGCTGCGAGCCGTGGGGGAAGCCGGCAGCGCCACAGAAGGAAATAGCAGAAGATTTTCAGACGCTATTTCGCGAGAACTGTTCTGGATGCCATGGAGAAGACGGACGGGGAGGGCCGGGGCGGATTTTGAACGATGGCTTGTACCTGGCGTTTATTCCCAAGGCGAGTCTGCGGAAAGTGATTGAAGAGGGGCGCAAGGGGACCGCCATGCCGGCCTGGGCGCGCTCGGAAGGCGGACCGCTTACTGAAGAGCAGATTTCCGTTCTCGTGGATGGAATGGAGAAAAATTGGGCGAAGAAAGTCAATCTGCGCGGAGCGGCTCTGCCAGCGTATGAAGCGGGCGCCGTAACGGGAGACGAGATGCGCGGGAATAAACTTTATTTGCGCGATTGTTTTGCCTGCCATGCAAAGGGCGGCATTGCGGGACCGTTGACCGAGCCGGCATACCTTGCATTGACGACGAAGCAGAATTTGCGGACATCGATCGTGGTGGGACGTCCGGATTTGGGCATGCCGGATTACCGCGTGTTGAATCGGGGGCGACCGTTGAGTGAACAGGATATTGCAGACCTGGTCACGTACTTGATGGGAAAGGCAGCATCGAAATGAGCGGCGAGAACGAACAAGACAAACAACCCAGCCGGCGAGACTGGCTTTTTAAAGCCGGAGTAGCGCTGAATGTCGCTGCGGGGCTCGCGCTTGCGGTCCCCTTGATTGGTTTCGTATTCGCCAGTTTCGTGGAGAGAAAGGACCCACGCGATTGGATCTCCTTGGGCGAGCTCGAAAATTTTCCAGAGAAGAGCACGCGGATTGCGACGTACCGCAACCCGTACACGCGGCCGTGGGACGGCCAAACAGCGGATATCCCGTGCTGGGTGCGGCGCATCGATAAAGAGCGGTTTCAAGTGTTCGCCATTAATTGCACGCATCTGGGCTGCCCGGTGCGTTGGTTCGAACAGTCCGGATTGTTCCTGTGCCCATGTCACGGCGGAGCGTACTACGAGGATGGAACCCGGGCCGCCGGGCCACCGCCGCGTGGACTTTTCCAGTACGATCACAAAATCGAAAAAGGGCAATTGTGGGTGAAGGGCGGCGAGATGCCAACGCTCTCGAATCCGGTTTAAGGCAGCATGAACACCTTACGAAAAGCCGCGGTTTGGCTGGACGACAGGCTGCATCTGACGGCACTCTATGCCTCAACGGCGGGACACGAGGTGCCCAAGAGCGCCGGGAGCTGGTTCTATGTTTTCGGCAGTGCGACGCTGCTTTGCTTCGTGATTCAGATCATCACAGGCGCGTGCCTTGCGTTTGTTTATATTCCTTCGACGAATGAGGCCTTCACGAGCCTGCAATACCTGAACCACGCGCAGTTCTGGGGATGGTATCTGCGTGCGGTACACAATTGGGGCTCCAATTTCATGGTGGCGATTATGACGCTGCACATGATTCAGGTATTTTTATTCGGCGCCTATAAGTATCCGCGCGAGCTGACCTGGGTAAGCGGCATTTTTTTATTGGTTTCCACGCTAGCGATGGCGTTTACGGGACAAGTCATGCGCTTTGACCAGGACGCGTATTGGGGGCTGACGATCGGCGCGTCGATCACGGGGCGCGTGCCGCTGATAGGAGCGCAGCTCGTGCATCTGCTGCTGGCCGGGCCGATTATAGCGGGCGAGACACTTTCGCGTTTTTTCACGCTGCACGTGTTTATTATTCCCGGACTGATCATTGCGATCGTGAGTATGCATTTGCGCCTGGTGCTGACCAAGGGTATCAACGAATACCCGAAGCCGGGCCATCCGGTTCACCGCGGGACCTACGACGCCGAATATGCCGAGATTCTGCGGAAAGAAGGCGTGCCGTTTGTCCCCCATGCGATCGGAAAGGATTTGATCTTTGCGGCGCTGGTGATTGTAGGAATTTTGGGCTGCGCGCTGGTATTCGGACCAAAAGGGCCGGGAGGACCGCCGAACCCAACAATTGTCGACACGAATCCGCGTCCGGACTTTTATTTTTTGTCTATCTTCGCGGCACTCGCACTGCTGCCGGATTGGATGGAAGTCCTGATTCTGTTTGTAGCGCCCGCGTTGATTTTGATTTTTCTTCTGGCGCTGCCGTTTATTTCGGGAACGGGAGAGAAAAGCGCGACACGGCGGCCGGTGGCGGTATTGTCGGTCGTGCTGATCATGCTGGTGATTGGTGTTCTCACCTATATGGGTGAAACGTCGCCGTGGTCGCCGCACATGTCGGCCTGGAGCGGCAATAGCATTCCGGCGCGCTATGTGAAAGGTCGAACGCCGCTCCAACTACGAGGGGCGCTCGTGTTTCAGAACAAACAATGCCGGAATTGCCATGCGCTGGGAGGCGAAGGTGGAGAGCGCGGGCCGGCATTGGACGCGGTAGCGACACGACTGACTAGAGACGAGATGGTGCGGCAGGTGATTCAAGGCAGCGGCAACATGCCGGCGTACGGGAAGAAGCTGAGTCCGGCGGAAGTGGAAGCGCTGGTGTCGTTCATGGAAACGCTACATCCGCCGGGTGTGCCGGGGGCGCGGCCTTCCGACAAACCGCAGAACAAACTGCCGCGCGACATCGCTTCGCTGCACCACAGGCTGCGTTAGTGCTTCACGTTTCGGGCGAAAGCGAAATAGCGGCGTGGTCGCCGGAATGGACGGCGAGCGCCATTCTGCTCGCGACTACGGCGGTCTATGTGCGCGGCTGGCTGCGGGGCGAGCGGAATCACACCCGGCTGGGCGCTTTTCTGGGCGGGATTGCCCTGCTCGCGATTGCGATTGCATCGCCCCTGGAGGCGTTCGACGATTCTTTTCTCTCGGCACACATGACGCAGCATTTCCTGCTCATGATGGCAGCGCCACCGCTGCTGCTTGCCGGGCATCCCTTCGTTCCTTTCTTGCGCGGGTTGCCGAGAGTTTTCGTGAAACGCGGCTTGAAACCTTTGTTCGCTTCGCGCCCACTGCGGCAGGCGGCAGCGTGGCTGACCGCACCGCCGGTAGCAGGCGTGTTATTTGCAGCAAGCATGATTTCCTGGCACATTCCGCCGCTGTTTGAGCTGGCGCTTGCTTCCCCGTTTTGGCACGACATGGAACACGCCACATTTTTTTGGGGTGGAATTTTGTTCTGGTGGCCGATTTTCGAGCAGAAGCGCTGGCCGCGCTGGGTTTCGATACCTTATTTGCTTTTTGGCGATTTGATCAATACGATTGTTTCGGCCTTCTTTGTGTTTTCGGGAAGAGTGTTGTATCCGAGTTATGCGGCGGCGCGTGTAAGTGGCCTAAGCGCGCTGGATGACCAGATCCTAGCGGGGTTGATTATGTGGGTGCCGGGATCGGTGGTGTATCTTGTGCCGGCGTTTGTGATTACGATGCGGGTGGTGTCTGGCGGAGCGGACACTAGATCGGTTCATCGGCAAGCACGTTCATAGCGGCGTTGCGGCCGTTGATGGCGATGACGCTGCCGCCGGGGTGCGTGCAGGCTCCGCAGAGATATACGCCCGGCATCGGTGTGCGGGAACGCAGACGATTGCTCCACATATAGGGCGGAAGACATTCGCCCTGAAAAATGTGGCCGCCGGTAAGGCCGACCTTGTTTTCGATGTCAGGCGGGCCGAGCGCTTCCGAGTCGACTACGGCGTCCGGAATATTGCTGCAGAACCGGGCGAGCGCCGCAAACGCAAGTTTGCGGGCGGCCTCGCGATGATTGTCCCAGGAGCCGCTCGAGAATTTATATGGCACGTATTGGGAAAAGACGCTCATGGTGTGCGTGCCCACGGGCGCGACGCCCGGATCGTGCACGCTTTGGAAATAAATCTCTGTCCAAAGATGTTCGGGAAGGCGGCCTTGGCGCGCAGCAGCGTAGCCTTGCATCCATTCGTGTTTCGTTAATGGCGTGTTGAGCTGGCCGAAGTGATGCGGCTGGCGTTGGCCGGGGCGCGCGCGGAACTCGGGCAGCTCGCGCAGCCATACGTTGAGTTTCAGAGTGCAGCCTTCAATGGGAACGCTTTCCACCTTGGCGCGCCAGGCGCTATCGGCGGCGTTGCCCAACAGCGCAAGGGTCACGCGCGGGTCGGCGTTCGAGACAACGACGGGCGCTTCGATTTTTGCTCCCGTCTCCAGAACGACGCCTTCGCCGGGCAGAATTTGCGCAACCGGCGTATCCGTTTGGATCACGGCGCCAGCGCGGCGAGCGGCGTCGGCGAGAAAGAAAGATACGCGGCCCATGCCACCGTGGACGTAGCCCCAACATCCGGGGATTCCACCTAGCCGGCCTGAAGCGTGATGGAAGCGAATGGATGCCGTACCAGGATCAAACGGACTTGCGTTTGTTCCGATCACGCCCTGGCCTAGCAGGGCGATGTGCAAGCGCTCGTCGGAAAGATAGTGCTCGACGAATTCCGCCATGGACCAGCGGAACAGCAAATCGATCGCCTCGGGATCGTGGTGAAGCCGATTTTCGATTTCTTCGCGCGTCGGCGGCTCGCCAATCCAGACATCGCGCTCATCGGGCGGACGCAGCGCGTCGCGAGTCCGGCGGATCAAATCGTTCATGGCGCGCCAACCGCTGACATCGCGAGGGGAAAGACGCGCGATCTCGGCTTCGCAGAGCGCGTCGTCTTCGTATAACTGCACGCTCGATCCATCTTCGAAGGGAACGAAGAGGCCGTTTGTCGCGGGCGTCCACAAATAGCCGAGCGACGGAAGATCGAGTTCTTCGATGACCAACGGATGGAGCAGGCCGGCCAGATACGCGCACGGCGACATGTGGACGCCGGGCCAGGGCTCTTCCATGGTGCAGGCACCGCCGATGCGGTTGCGGCTTTCGAGAACGAGGACCTTTTTGCCGGCGCGGGCCAGATAGGCCGCGCAAGTGAGCCCGTTATGACCAGCGCCCACAATGAGCGCGTCCCACTTCACTGGGCGCCGCCGCCCAAGGAATCGCGGATTGCTGGAAATTTGAGCTGGGGCATAATCTCTTGCTGTGCCCATTGTCCGTCATGCCGCTTGCTAACGCGCGCGGTTCTTTTGCTGGGGAAAGTTGTAAGCGCTTTTATCTTGTAAGTTAAAAATGTCAGGGCGATTGCTTTAGAGATTTACAGAAGATTTACACGGACCACACACGCGGGCATAATCTTTCCAGTTACGGTAATTCTAAGTACCAAATGGTGAGTTGGCGAATGGATTGCTATGCCATGCTGCAATGAGGCTTCAGGTTGAGGAAATCTTTCATGAGATAGCGGATCTGTCCACCACAGAGCGTACGCACTATTTTGAGCGGCACGGTGTGGAGGGAGCAACACGCGAAGAAGTGGAAGCGCTATTGGCTTTCGACCTGGGCTCGAGCGCTTCGCTCGCCAGGGAAGTAGGCCGCGCAGCGCAAAACGCACTCGACCGGTTTGAGCAGGCCGAGCCGACGGGCTTACGTTGCGGTCCGTACCGTTTAGGAGACCGGCTGGGGCGCGGCGGCATGGGAACGGTGTATCTGGCCGAGCGTGTGGATGGTGAGGTCAAGCAGCAGGTCGCCGTGAAGCTGCTGCGGCCGGAGGCTGACGATCCTCAATTGCGCGAGCGCTTTCTTGCGGAGCGCCAGATTTTGGCGACACTGTCGCATCCCAATATTGCGAAGCTCTTCGATGCCGGTCATCGGGAAGACGGCCAGCCCTATCTTGCGATGGAGTATATCGAAGGAAAGGCCATCGATACTTATGCTGCCGGCCTGGACACGCGAAACAAGGTCCGTCTGTTTCTCAAGGTCTGTGCCGCCGCCGGTTATCTGCACCGAAACCTGGTGGTGCATCGGGATCTGAAACCAGCCAATATTCTGGTCACCGCAGAAGGCGAACCGAAGCTGCTCGATTTCGGAATTGCCAAGATGCTGGCTTTGACTGCCGATTGCACGGTGACGTGCATGCGGATGCTGACGCCCGAGTACGCGAGCCCGGAGCAAGTCACCGGAGGGCCAGTCAGCACGGCAACAGATATCTACTCGCTGGGCGCGGTGCTCTACAAGCTCTTGACCGGCTCCTCGCCCCACCGCTTTGAAGACGATTCGGCGGAGGCGATCGCGCTGGCGATTTCCAAAGGCACAATTACAGCTCCGAGCAAACTGGCGCCGACTTTGAAGGGAGATCTGGAAACGATTCTCCTGAAGGCGCTGCGTACGGAAGCGCAGGAACGTTATGCGACGGTCGAGCAATTTGCCGAGGATCTCGAAAACTATCTCGAAGCGCGGCCGATTCGAGCGCGCAAGGGCGACGCCTGGTACCGGGCCCGCAAGTTTGTGCGCCGATACTGGCTGCCCATCGCAGCGGCCACGCTGGCAGTGGGCGGCCTTGCGGGAGGAGCGCTGTTGGCCAATCATCAGCGCGCCATTGCACAGCTCCGTTTTGGCCAGGTCCGGCAATTAGCCAACGTTTTTCTATTCGACTTCGAACGTTCCATACGCGACGTGCCGGGCACGCTCGATGCCCGAGCATTAGTCGCTTCGACTGGCCAGCGTTATCTGAAGCAACTGGCAGCCGAATCGCGATACGATCCGGCGCTGGAGCGCGAGATTGCCGATGGTTACGAGCGTTTGGCGGAAATTCAGGATTCGATTCAATCCGGCGGCGGAAAATCTCCGGGGGTAACCGACAGCTTACGAGCAGCGCTCGCAATTCACCGGCGCTTAGGAGACGACCATTCGCAAACGGATGCGCTCCGGAGGAAATATATCGAGCTGGCGTCGCTCACCGGTTACCGGTATCAGGACGAACACAACGCGAAAGAGGCGGCCCGATGGGCCAACGAGGCGATGGGCCTGGGCGAAGAATGGATTGCGGCGGAACCGCGCAATCCCGATGCGCTGGCAGCGGTCACAACGGCTTTTATGCGCGGCGCCACTGCGCAGGAGGTGGGTGGCCAGACGGCTGCCGCACTTGACAGCTTGGAAAAGGCAGCCGCGTTTGGAGAAAGCGCTATCGCCGCCGCGCCCACCGATAGAGCCATTCGCGTCCTCGCAACGGATGCACAGAGGATGTACAGCGAACTTCTGGAAACCGTAAAACGATATTCGGATGCGCTGGCGCATGGAGAGCGTGCTTTGCAGCTTATTGAACCTCTGTGGGCGCAGCGGCCCGGCGATCGGGCTTTGCGGCTGAAGCTGGAAGCGGCCAACAGCGCGGCCGGGATGGCAGAGCATCACCTAGGCGAGCGCGATCCCAAGCATCTGGAGCGGGCGCTTTCTTACTTGCGCCGCTCCTATGAATTGGCTGATGAGGCGATGCGGGAAGATTCGCGGAACCTTCGCAATAAAAGCCTTTTTGTCGCGTATTGCTCACGTTATTGCAGCCTGCTGGTCACCACGGCTAGATTCGACGATGCCGCCAAGCTGTACTCGAAAGCGGCTGGCGTAACGCGGGAGTTAGTGGTGCTCGATCCGAACAATCGCCGCAGTTGGTACCTGCTCGGCACGATCCAGTTGAACTTGGGATGGATGTACTTCAAGAGCCGGCGGTACGAGAGAGCACGAGAAGCGTTTCTGGCCGCCGACAAAGGATTTACGCATGGATTGGCCATGGATCCGGCTGACACGGTCATGCTGGAATGCCGCGCCGGGCAATTCGAGGGGCTGGCCCGAACGGCTTGGATTTTACGGGACTTGCAGGAGGCGCGGCAGCAGATGGAGCGTTGCCTCGGGGTGATGCGGGAGATGGTCGGGCGCGATGCATCGGTCAAGACTTACATCTTCGATTACACGGGTAAGCTCCAGTTCGCGCGGCAGATCGGCCTGCCAACGACGGATCTGGATTGATGTGAAAAATAGTTGAGCCAATCCGGTTATCGATTACGCGTATTCATTAGCCAGGTATATCTATGGAGATCACGCAGTTATTACAACGGCTTGAGACAGGCGATCGGAATGCAATGCACGATGTAATTCCGCTCGTGTACCAGGAGTTAAAAAAGTTAGCGAGATCGCACTTACGGCGGGAGGCTAGAGCCGCCCCGCTCGAGACCACGGCGCTGGTGCATGAGGCTTTTTTGAAGCTGGCGAGCGGCCGCCATCCGGCCTATGAGAATCGAGCGCACTTTTACGGAATCGCGTCGCGGTTGATGCGGCAGGTGCTGATTGACACGGCGCGCGCCAGAACAGCGGCCAAGCGGGGCTCCGGGCAGGAAGTGCCGCTGGCAGAATTGCCCGATGTAGGATTGCGGCCCGACAGGTCCTTGCTGGCGATCGAGGAAGCGCTGCAGCGGCTGGAAAAAGCCGATCCGCTCAAAGGACAGCTCATTGAAATGCGGTATTTCGGCGGCATGACGGCCGAGGAGTCGTCGACGGCATTAGCGAAGCCGGTAAATACGGTGCGGCGTGAACTCCGTCTGGCACAGGCCTGGCTGCGTAAAGAGATCGCTGGGACCATGCCACACCGCGAACCACAGCCGGTTGCGGCATTATCGGTGTTATAGATGATACGTTCGGAGCGCGCAAAGCACTGTTTCCTTTAGGAGAAGAAAACGGATGAAGCTGTGTTTACAGATAGGCCTGCTGGCCGGTCTTTCGGCCGTATTGCTGCCGGCGGACGCGAGCTACACGCAAGTGACGAAGTTCACCGGCGGTACGGCCGTCGAGATGGCCAAGAAGATGGCGAATATGCCTCTGATCGGGCGCATGGGCGGCGGGGCCATGCGGGAGGCGTTCGAGGACCAGCATTACGACGTTTACGTCAAGGGCAATAAGATGGCGCGGTTAGGCGGCATGATCTCGACTATTTATGATCTGGACGCCGGCACCATCACGACCATCAACAATACGAAGCAGACCTACACGACGATGACGTTCGACGAGATGCGCGAACAGATCGAGCGGATGCAGCAGCGCATGAACCGGAAGCATAGCGGCGGCGGCAATTTGCAGTTCGATACAAAGGTGGAAAAAACCGGTCAGGCGCGCACGATCGACGGCCAAAATGCGACAGAGACTCTGATCACAATGACGGCTAAGGGGGACAGCGAAAGCGGAAGCGGGCAGATGGTGGTGAAGACACATGCATGGCTCGTACAGCTTTCAGCTCCTACACGTGAACTCGTGGATTTTTCACGGCGGCTAGGCGAGAAATTTGCTTACGCTTACGGCAGCTCGCCTATGATGGGGGCGGCGGCCGGCGGACTGGGAGCGGCTATGAAAGAGGCATTTAGTCAAGACGGCTACCCGGTTGAGACGGATGTGGAGGTCAGCGGCGTGTCAGGACCCATGGGCGGAGGCGATCCCAGCGCCCCCTTTATGCAGATGGAAACGCAAAGCTCTCATTTTGCTACGGGCGCGGTAGACGCTGCAAAATTCAGTGTGCCGGCCGGGTACAAAGAAGAAAAACGCCGGCATTGAGCCGGCGTTTTTATTTGTATCTAACAAACCAGGCCGATTGCCAATCGGCCGCAGGTTACCAACCTGCCCCACAAAAGATTATTCAATCTCGCGAGGACGCTTTTTGCGATTTCGCTTGCGCGCCAAGGCTTCCTTGGTGCGCCGCTTTTCGCCTGGCTTCAGGTAGAAGGAGTGACGCTTGATTTCTTTTACGATGTCTTCCTGCTGCACTTTTCTTTTAAAGCGCCGCAGAGCGCTTTCCAGCGTTTCTCCATCCTGCAGATGGACTTCCGCCAATCAATTCACCACCTTCCGCTGTTGAACTTCTATTGTAGCGTGCCTTGCTACAGTGAAGATTCTTCATGCAAATCGTCAAAGTAATTGGTAGAGAGATTCTGGATTCGCGCGGCAATCCCACGGTGGAAGCCGATGTTCATTTAGCGGACGGCACCATTGGGCGGGCGGCGGTGCCCTCGGGCGCCTCGACGGGCGAGCACGAAGCGGTGGAGCTGCGCGATAACGACAAAAGCCGGTATCTGGGCAAAGGTGCGCTCCAGGCAGCGGAAAATATTTCGAAAAAGATTGCGCCGGCACTGGCTTCGCTCGATGCGGCAGATCAGGCGCTGATCGATCAGACAATGATTGCTCTGGACGGCACGCCCAACAAGGGCAAGCTGGGTGCGAATGCAATTCTTGCGGTTTCGATGGCGACGGCGCGCGCCTCGGCGCAATCGGAAATGACACCGCTCTATCGATATCTCGGCGGGGTCAACGCGCGCGTGTTGCCGGTACCGATGATGAACGTAATCAACGGCGGCGCACACGCGGACAATTCGGTGGATGTGCAGGAATTCATGATCGTTCCGGTCGGCGCAGGCCGCTTTGCCGAGGGGCTACGCATGGGCACGGAGACATTCCACAATTTGAAGGCAGTTCTCAAGAAGCGCGGGTATTCAACAGCGGTCGGCGACGAAGGCGGATTTGCGCCGAATCTGAAATCGAACGAAGAAGCGCTTGAGGTTTTGATGGAGGCGATCGGCAAGGCGGGCTACAAAGCGGGTGAGCAGATTGCGATTGCGCTCGATCCGGCATCCAGCGAGTTTTACGATAAGGACAAAAATAAGTACGTTTTCAAGAAGTCGGATAAAAGCGAGAAGGCGCCGGACCAGATGGTGGAATTCTGGAAAAAATGGGCGGCGCAATATCCGATTATTTCGATAGAAGACGGCATGGCCGAGGACGATTGGGACGGCTGGAAAAATCTTACAGACGCCTTAGGCGGCAAGGTGCAATTAGTCGGCGACGATTTGTTTGTGACTAACTCGGAGCGCTTGCAGCGGGGAATCGATCAAGGCGTGGGGAACTCGATCCTGGTGAAAGTAAACCAGATTGGGTCGCTGACAGAGACGCTGGACGCCATGCGGCTGGCGGCGAGCGCCAACTATACGGCGGTAGTTTCGCATCGCTCGGGCGAAACGGAAGATGCTTTTATCGCGGATCTGGCGGTTGCGACCAATGCCGGCCAGATCAAAACCGGATCGGCGAGCCGGACCGACCGCATAGCGAAATACAATCAACTCCTGCGCATCGAAGAAGAACTTGGCGGGGCGGCGATTTACCCGGGCAAGCGAGCATTCCGGCAGTAGGGCATGACGAAATCCAAACCGCTTGTTCTGACGATCCTCGATGGTTGGGGCTACTCTCCGGCTGTTGAGGGTAATGCGATTGCGCTTGCCGAGAAGCCCACTTACGATCACTTACTCGCCACTTACCCGAACACGCTGATTCATACGTCCGGGCCCTTTGTGGGATTGCCGGAGGGTCAGATGGGCAACAGCGAAGTAGGCCATATGAATATGGGCGCCGGTCGCGTGCTCTACATGGATGTCACGCGAATCGACCGGCTGATCGCATCGGGCGAATTCTTCCAAAACGCCGCGCTGCTCGATCTGATGAGGAAGGCCGCCGGCCAGCGTCTTCATCTGCTCGGGCTGGCGAGCGACGGCGGGGTACACGCGCAGCTAACGCATTTGTACGCGCTGCTCGAGATGGCGAAGCAGCATGGCTTGCACGATGTATGCGTCCATTGCTTTATGGACGGGAGAGACACGCCTCCGGAGAGCGGCGCCGGCTACATCGAACAGATCGAAAAGAAGATGCGGGAACTCGGCCTGGGACGAATTGCTTCGGTTTGCGGCCGGTATTACGCGATGGATCGCGATAAGCGTTGGGACCGCATCGAGCGCGCTTTCGGAGCCATGGTGTTGGGAAACGGCGCGAAGTTTTCGTCGGCCACGGCAGCACTGCGCGCTTCGTATGAGCGCGGCGTAACGGACGAATTTGTCGAGCCGGTAACGATTGTGGACAGCCGCAATGATCCGGTGGGATTGATTCGCAACGATAACGCGATTGCGATGTACAACTATCGGGCCGACCGGGCAAGAGAAATCACGCTAGCATTGACGGACCCGTCACTCGAAAAGCCTTCGCGCTCGCTCGTGCCGAAGAATTTAGCGTACGTGATGATGACGCAGTACGACAAAAATTTCCGGCTGCCTTATGTGCTTCCTCCGGAGCATCCGGACAACATTCTTGCCGATGTGATGGAACGGGCGCGCTGGAAGAACCTGCGCGTGGCAGAGACGGAAAAGTACGCGCATGTGACCTACTTCTTTAACGGCGGAAATGAGAAGCCGTACGGAGGAGAAGAGCGCGAATTGGTAGCGTCTCCGAAGGTCGCGACATACGATCTGCAGCCGGAGATGAGCGCCGCTGGAATCACGGCGAACGTGGTCCGCGCCATTGAACAAGGAAGCTTTGACGTAATCGTGATGAACTACGCCAATGCGGATATGGTGGGTCACTCCGGCCAAATCGAACCCACCATTCGTGCTTGCGAAGCAGTGGACGCCGGTCTCGGCGAAATTTATAAGACTCTGAAGCGTTGTGGCGGCTCCTGGCTGGTGACGGCCGATCATGGAAACGCCGAATGCATGATTGATCCGGTCACTAAAGGGCCGCACACCTACCACACGACGAACCCGGTGCCGTTTCTCTATATGACGAACGATGCGGTGCGCCTACGCCCCAAGGGCGCTCTAAAAGATGTCGCTCCCACGGTCCTGGGCATTCTCGGGTTAGAGCAACCGAGCCAGATGCAGGGGCAGGATTTACGGCGGAGCTGAGTTCTCAGGCGGCTTCTCCGCCTGTACGAACCGAACGATGCCGCGCGAATCACGCATCCAATTTCGCGCAATTAATTCCACTTTGAGGTCGGGGCGGGCGCTCAGCTCCATTTGGCCGGACGCTTTCTGTTCGGCGGAAAGCAGCACCGGGCTGGCGTCGTTGATGCGAATGGCGGCATATACGGAGTTGCGCGTGTCTTCGGGCGGCCAGGAGATTGTGACACTCCGTGAGGACTCCTGCACTCTCAGCGGAATAATCGGGGAGGGTAGCTGCAGGTATCCCCAATATCCGACCGCACAGCCTAAAAGCGCCGCCAACGGTAACACCAGAAACAAGCGCGAGGCGGTGGTCGGCGGTTTCTGCCTGGTGAGCAAATCCAACTGCTCATACGGATCCGGTAAATCAGGCCGCTGTTGGAGAAGCGGCGGAGTATCGGGCTCTAAGTGCCGCCGATTCGTCCGCAAAAGCCTGGGCGCCGGCGCCAGCTTCGTGGGGGCAGGCGCGACGGCAAGCTCGCTAAGATGTTCAGGCTCCGGTTCGAGCTCTTGCGGCGGAGCAGGTATAGGCAGCGGAACACTTTCAGCAGCAACTTCCTCGCGGGCTTGGATGGTGGGCGGTTCCGTGCGCGGAGACTGAGGAACATCGGGCAGCGGCGCTTGGACGGGTTTCGATGGTTCGATCGGCTGAGGAGCCGGAGGATTTACAAGCGGCGCCGGAATTGCCGGCACCGGCTGGTCATCGGACGAAGCGGCGCGTCCCGGCAGAGGCAGGATAATCGGCTGCGGTTCGGAGCCGGGCGCGAATTTTCCTTCAGAGTCGCGCACCAGGAAGGTGAATCGGGTGGGCTGGAAGCGCTCGGGTTTGACCAGCATGGCAACTGTGCGTGGCTCAGGAAAGAAACGGTCGAATAGCGCCAAGTCACGCTCCAGCAATTGGAGCGGGCTCCTGGTGCGGGATAGAAACCATCCAACCGGCTTGAATACCGAGAGTTCGGGATCGGAAGCAGCGGCATTTAACTGATCCGCCAATCGTTCCACGTCTCCCTCGGATAGCACGAAAGAAGGGCCTGATGCGTGATCGCAGGCAATTGGACGAAAAGCGTCGATTCGCGGGCCGTTTTCTTCGAACGCGCCGAACAGCAGGCCGCCGACCTCTACCCCACCGTGAGATATTTTGCGATATCCCTCATTGACTGCGAAATCGATTTCATGGAAAACGGGCAGTGAGTAAGTGACGGTGACGGACGAATCGGGTGCAGTCCAAACGGCTCGCTCGGCGATTCGTTCCGGTTGGCCGCCGTTATTTTTTTCTCCTGCCATTATGAAAACTGCGCGAGCACGGAAGTGCCAGGAAGATACAGCAACGCAGTGCTGGAATCATCCGTATCGATCGTTTCGTCCTCGAGCATGTAGTAATACGTCACAACTCCGATAGCCAGCAGGAGAACGCAAATCGTGGTCAGCCATCGGGCCGACCGCAGGGTCCAGAGCGAGTCCTCGGCGACGATAGCGGCGCTGTAAGCCACGATCGCGGCCGCCAGCGCGGCTCCCAAGCCGAATTTCCAGCCCCAAGGCATGAGATCGAGCGCCGCCTGTCCGCCGATTTCCGACCAAGCGGTGAAGATTGCGATTAACGCCAGCAGATATTCGCATACATACACCAATCGTATGAATTTTGCATTCATGCTGGAAGCTTTCTCATTCTACGATGGAGAAGTGAGCCGTCTGTTTATTAGACGGCTGCCGTTTGCTGGAATGACATGACAGTTTCTCTTGAAGGCATCGAAATCCATCTGGCGCACCCGGACGAGTTGAACGTCACCTGGGTGGGGCAGGAAGAGGCCCTGCGGCAACTGATGGCGGCCTGGCTGGTCATCAGCGACCGCGACGTGCCGATGAATCCTCGTTTGCTCGGGAAACCGGGCGTGGGCAAGACGACTATGGCCTATGCGGCGGCAAAACGGCTCGGCCGGGAAGTCTATATCACACAAGCCACCGTGGACACGCGTCCGGAAGACCTGCTGATCACGCCCGTGATCGAGAGCGCCTCACGATTGAAATACGTGGCCTCTCCGCTGGTAACCGCCATGATCCGGGGCGGCGTGGCGGTGCTTGACGAAGGCAATCGGATGAGCGAGAAAAGCTGGGCCAGCCTCGCGCCGCTGCTTGACAATCGCCGCTACGTGGAATCGATTGTCGCGGGAATCAAGATCAAAGCGCATCCGGATTTCCGGCTCGTTGCCACGATGAACGACGATTCTTCGACGTTCGATCTTCCCGAGTACATCCATTCGCGTCTGCAGCCGCAGATCCTGATCGATTTTCCGGAGCGCGAAGAAGAGTTGGCGATCCTGCGCGAGAATCTGCCGTTTTCGCCGGACGACGTTCTGCAATATGTCACTGATTTTCTGCAGCAGGCGCATGCGGCGGATGAGAGCTATACGGTGCGAGATGGCATCAACATCGCGCGCTACGCTCTGAAGCTCGACGGAAATAGCGGTTCGACGGCCAAGAACCTGTTGACAACGGCTGTGCGCGCGGTACTCGGCGAGGAAGCACTGCGCTACAGCTTTCGCCGATGAGCGGCATTCTCCAGCGCGGCAACATCGCTTATCTGCCGGTTATTCCGGGACGGCTGGAATTCGCTTGGCGCGTGCGGAAATATTTGCTCGAGCATCGGCCGCGCGTGGTGGCAGTAGAACTGCCTTCGTCGCTGGAACGCGCCTATAGCAAGGCCCTCGATCGCTTACCGCGCATGTCAGTGATCCTGATTCCGGAGGCGAATCGTGAAGAAGAGGAGCGCGCGACTTATATTCCCGTAGAGCCGGGAGATCCGTTCGTCGAGGCGCTGCGGACCGCGCGCGAGATTGGCGCCGAGAACGTGTTTCTCGAACCTGCGACGCACGAAAAACCGCACTTGAACGATACATATCCGGAGCCGTACGCCATCGAAATAATCGGGCTCGACAGCTATTTGGAGGCATATCGCGTCCATTCGCAGCCGCGGACGCCCCAAATCGAGGCGCACGCGGCGGCCATGGCGTGGAAACTACAGGGCGCGGACCCGTTTGCCGCGCTTTGCGCGGTCGTGTCGCTCAATATGCTCGATCCGCTGCTCGATGCGATGGAAAAACCGCAGGAGACGCCGCCAGCTCCGCGCGTGCGTTTATTCGACCGCGCCGAATTGTTCAACTTGCACCCGGATTGCCTGGCGGAGGTTACGAGCGAGACTCCGTATTTCCAGGAACTGTATGAGGAAACGCGCAACGGCGATGTTAATGCGTTTCGGCTGGATCGGCCGCGCTGGCAACTGGCGCTGCTGCGGGACGCCGAAAAGGAATACCGCATCAACACGGGCGACACGATGCAATCCTGGCAGCGAGTCGGAATGGCAAAATTTTCCCGGAATCTCGCGACACTCGACGGCCACCTGGTACCGGGAGTGTATGACCTGTCTCTAGCCGCGCGCTCGTTGGTAGACGACAACTACGCGTATGAGGTATGGCAGATGGCTAACCGGTTCAGCGTACAGCCAACCGAAGAGGAAGGCATTGAGACGTTGAATTTGTCGGGCGACGAGGTCTGGCTGCGCACACGCAAGCTAAGAATTCGCCGTCGGCTTCCGCGCATGAAACAGAGATTGAAGCCGGCCGGTCTTAAGGCGCGCAAGCGGGAGAAGTTCCAGGGCGAGTGGGCGAAGGAAACGAATGGCGCGTCAATCTGCTCCTATCCGCCGGAAGATCTGGTGATTGAAAATTATGGGCGCTTCCTGAAGCGGCATGCGAAGGCCAAGCTTTCCGAAGAGCGATCGCGCGTCGAGCCATTTCTGTCTTCGATCCTGGATGGAATCGACCTTCGCGAGACGGTCCGGAACTGGCACAACGGAAAACTCTACGTTCGGGAATGGGGCAAGTTTTCGGGCGATGTGGGCGCGGTGATTCTGATCTTCGACGAAGATCGCGGCGATCGCTATCAGTATCTGACAACTTGGCTCGGCGAACATCAGAATGAATCGGACATGGCGTTTTACTCGACGCAACCGTTCGAGCATCTGGTGGGACCGGGGATCGGGCGGGCCGAATATGGTGGATTGCTGATGACCTTACCGCCACGCCGGATGTTCGATGTCTGGAGCGATCCGGACTACGATGCCGCGGAAACCAAGGCGGAACGGCTGCTGCTGGCAGGACTGGATTATTCGATGGAGCGCAATGTGGTCTATGTAGCGGCCAAGCCGCCGCGCAGCATCTTCCGGCAGTTCGCGGCGCGCGTGAACCGGAAAATCGTTTATGTTCCGCTGGGCCAGCTCTCGCCTACGAAGCTCAAGAAAATACGGGTGGTGCATGTGCTGGATGGGTATCAGCGGCGGGAGGAAGCCAAGCAGTATTTGTGGTGAGTTTTGTCCGGCCGGCGGTCACTAAGAGGCTTTTTTGATGCCACCGCCCTATGGCTATCAAACGTCCGATATACTTGAAATAGATCGCCATAGTTCCCCCCATGAACAGCAAGTTTAAATGGACCATAGTCGGCAGTTCCACCTGTATCGTGGCGCTGCTTTTGGTGGCAGCACGTAGTAGCCGCGCGGTCGCGCCCGATGATGTGTACGGCCATTTGAAGGTATATACCGAGGTCCTCCAACGGATCAAAATGGAGTACGTCGAAGAGCCGGACATGAAGAGCGTCACGCTCGGCGCTATCAACGGGCTTCTGGAATCGGTGGATCCGTTTGCGAGCTATTTGAATGCCGATCAATACCGGCAGTACGAAAAAGGGGCGGATACGAGCAAGGCTGGCGTGGGATTGGTGCTGGCGAAGCGTTATGGATATGTGGCAGTGGTGGACGCACTGCCTGGCTCTCCGGCGGAAAAAGCCAATATTACGACTGGTGATCTGATTGAGAGCATCAATAACGTCGCCACGCGGGACATGCCGCTAGCCTACGCCGAGCAGTTGCTTCGCGGAGACGCAAACTCCACTGTGGAGCTTACAGTGTTGCGGCTGCGCAATCCCGATCCGCAAAAGATGACACTCACGCGGACCGCCATTTCCTATCCGGCGATCATGGCAAAGATGATGCCGGACGAAGTCGGTTACCTGCACGTCACGACATTGGGCGGGAACCGTTTGGACGAGGTCAAAACCAAGCTTGCCGATCTGAAGAAACAGGGGGCAAAATACATCGTTCTCGATTTGCGGCATTGCTCCACGGGCGACCAGGAAAAGGGTGTACCGCTTGCGAATCTGTTCCTCGACAAAGGCCAGATCACGTATCTGGAAGGGCAAAAGATCGAGAAGAAGACCTATGACGCCAACCCCGACGGTGATGTATGGACCGGTCCGTTGGTGGTCATAACCAACCGATCCACAGCCGGCGGAGCGGAGATTGCGGCCGCGGCGCTACTGGACGATAAGCGCGCACAAGTCGTCGGCGAACGCAGCTACGGCGACGCGAGCCTGCGCAAAACGATTCAAATGGACGATGGCGGCGCGGTCATTCTATCCGTCGCAAAGTATTACTCGCCATCCGGCAAAGCAATTCAGGATACCGGCGTTCAACCATCGGTACAAATGGCGGAGAACGACACTTCTCCGGAATTGGATCAAGACGGCAATCCCATTCCCGATTCGACGCCGAAAAAGACCGAAGACAATCTGCTGAAACAATCGATCGAACTGGTGACTGGAAAAACTACGGTCGCGCAGCTCATGAACGAAGGCATTGCCACTGTACCGCCACCGGTTCGCGACAGCCACAGCAACGATCGCCCAACGATTTCAAGGCCGGCCACGCAACCCAACCGGTAAGTTGACATGCCACTGTACGAATACAAATGCGAGAACTGCGGTGAGCAGTTCGAAGCAATGCAGAAGTTTGCCGACGCACCTCTCACGGTGCATGAAAAGTGCGGCGGGCCCGTGCATCGCCTGATCTCGGCCCCCGCGCTGCAATTTAAGGGCAGCGGTTGGTACATCACTGATTACGCCAAGAGCGGGAGCGGTTCTTCGGCAAATGGCGATTCGTCCAAGAAAAGCGACTCCACAGACAGTTCCGGGGGCAAGGAAGCTTCACCGGCCAAAAGCGAGTCCACGGCGAGTTCCACGAAGTCTTCCGACAGCACTGGCTCCTCCACCACTTCCAAACCCGTTTCTGATAAGAAATAAGGGTGACTTCCCGACGTGAGTTTCTCGGCGCCACCGGCGCCGGCCTGAGCGCTTCGCTGTTATCCGCGCAGCCCAAGCCGCGAACGGCTTCCGCCAACGACAAAATCCAAGTCGCCTTGATTGGCTGCGGCGGTATGGGCCAGAACGATGCGCATTCCTCGGTAGCGAGCGGTTTGACGAAAATTGTAGCCGCATGCGATTGCTACGACGGACGGCTCACGCGCATGAAGGAGCAGTACGGACAGGATATTTTCGTAACGAAACAGTACGAAGAGATCCTGGCGCGGCCCGATATCGACGCGGTTCTTATCGGCGCGCCCGACCATTGGCATCAAAAAATAACTATCGACGCCATGCACGCCAAGAAGGATGTGTATTGCGAGAAACCGATGGTGCAGCACATCGACGATGGCATGGCGGTAGTCGAAGCACAGAAGCAAACAAACCGCATTTTGCAAGTAGGCAGTCAACGGGTGAGCTCGATTGTATATAAAAAAGCGCAGGAGTTATACCGGGCCGGCGCAATTGGGAAGCTCATGATGGTGGAGGCATGGTGGGACCGCAACTCGGCGGTAGGAGCGTGGGAATACACGATTCCACCGGACGCTGGCACGGCCACTTGCGATTGGGAGCGTTTTCAGGGGCGCGCGCCAAAGACGGACTGGGACCCCAAGCGCTTCTTCCGCTGGCGGTGTTATCGCGACTACGGCACGGGCGTCGCCGGCGATCTGTTCGTTCATTTGTTTTCCGGCCTGCACTTCATCATCGGCTCACTGGGCCCAACGCGTGTCATGGCGACCGGCGGGCTGCGGTTTTGGAAGGACGGACGCAATGTGCCTGATTTATTGCTCGGCCTTTTCGACTATCCGCAAACCGCCAATCATCCCGCGTTTAATCTGGCGTTGCGCGTCAACTTCGAGTGCGGCACGAAGGAAAACTATGGGTTTCGATTCACGGGCAGCGACGGCATTATGAGTATTGGCGACAACGTCACGCTAACGGCCGCGGCGCCGGAGAAAGAACCCGGTTACACCATCGGTACATTTTCCACCGCTGAGCAAAAGGCATTTTTGGCGGCATACCATCAAAAATACCCGAAGAGCCGGCCCTCCGCGGCATCGCTTAAAGCCAGCCATGAGCAGGTCTTCCAACCACCGCCGCGCTATAGCGATCATGAGGATCATCATTTGAATTTTGCGCTTGCCGTACGGTCGCGCAAACCCGTTGTCGAGGATGCTGTTTTCGGCTTCCGGGCGGCCGGTCCAGCTCTGCTCTCGAACGTCAGCTATTTTGAGAACCGCGTGGTCGAATGGGACCCGGCGGCGATGAAGGTGAAGGCTTAGGAATCCATGTATTCACCAAACGATACGATTCAGATTGCTCTCATCGGCGCGGGCGGCATGGGGCAGGGCGATACGCGTCTGGCCACGTCGATTCCAGGCGTGAAACTAGTGGCCGCCTGCGACTGCTACGACGGACGGCTCACTCGCATGAAAGAAGCCTATGGGCCGGACACATTCGCCACACGCGATTACCACGAGATCGTCGCCCGAAAAGATATCGATGCCGTGATTATCGCGACCCCGGATCATTGGCATTCCCGCATCTCGGTGGATTGCCTGAACGCGGGGAAGCACGTTTACTGCGAAAAGCCGATGGTTCATGCGATCGAAGAAGGGCAATCGATTATTGACGCGCAATCCAAGTCGGGCAAAGTTTTTCAGGTGGGCAGCCAGTATCGCAGCTCACTCGCCTATACCAAAGCGCGCGAATTCTTTGAACAGAACGCGATCGGCAAATTGAATTCGGTGGAAGCATGGCTCGACCGCAACAGCGCCATCGGCGCCTGGGAATACTCGATTCCCAGGGACGCGAACACGAAGACCTGCGACTGGAATCAGTTTCAAGGCAATGCGCCAAAGCATCCCTGGGATCCGGCGCGTTTCTTTCGCTGGCGCAATTATCGCGACTACGGGACTGGCGTGGCCGGCGATTTGTTTGTGCATCTGCTGACCGGTCTGCACACGGTCACGAATTCGCTCGGCCCCACCCGGATTTTTGCCACCGGCGGTATTCGCTACTGGAAGGATCGCGACGTGCCGGACGTCATGCTGGCCGTGCTCGATTATCCGGATTCGGAAGCACATCCGGCATTCAACGTCATGTTGCGAGTCAACTTCAAAAGCGGACTTCCGCGCGAATCGTTCGGCGTGAAATTTATCGGCAGTGAAGGCGTGATGACAGCCGATTTCAAAGGCGTGTCACTGGACAAATTGCCACAAACAGACGAATTCGACTACACCATTAAGAGCTTCGCCGAAGAAACACAGAAAACGTTGACGGCCGCTTGGAATGCCAAGCACCTCAGCCCCGAATCCCGGATCCAACAAGGTTCCGGGGAATACCTCGATACCAGCGCCAACGAGCCGCAGCTCGAACATCACAAGAATTTCTATCGCTCGATCCGCGAGGGCCAGCCTCTGATCGAGGATCCGACATTCGGGCTTCGCGCCGCAGCTCCGGCCTTATTAACAAACGAAAGCTTGTTCCAGCGCAAGATCATGACGTGGGATCCGAAAAAGCTGGCGCAAGGATCGGTTTAGGAGAAGACATGAAAACATTCTTGATGTGCGCGGCCGCCTTGTCGGCCGCAGTTTTCGCGCAAGCCCAGCAGACACCGGCGAAGCCCGGACTCACGCTCACCAGTAGCGCTTTCGAAGACGGCGGCATTATTCCCAACAAATACACTCAGGCCGCCGGGGCGAGCGCGGTTTCTCCCAAGCTCGAATGGAGCCACGTACCGGAGGGCACCGTAAGCTTCGCTTTGATTTTCCACGATCCGGATGTCGCGATCCAGAAGAAAACTGAAGACGTGCTGCACTGGATGGCGTTCAATATTCCCGGCACGATGCGTGAACTGAAGGAAGGCATTTCCGCCGACGCGAAATTGCCAGATGGAACGATACAGGCGAAGAATCGCCGTGGTGCAGTTGGCTATATGGGCCCGGGAGCGCCTGCCGCCGGCCCTTATCATCACTACACGTTTGAGCTTTTCGCCCTAGATACGAAGCTCGATCTCGCTCCCGACGCCACGCGCGAGGAAGTTCTGAAAGCGATGGACGGGCATATTCTGGGCAAAGGCGTGCTTACCGGGCGGTTTCATCGCTGACGTAAGTTCGCCACAATCACTCCTAAGCAAGCGGTCAGTATGTGGTGTG
Source organism: Bryobacteraceae bacterium (assembly GCA_025924475.1). Taxonomy (GTDB): domain Bacteria; phylum Acidobacteriota; class Terriglobia; order Bryobacterales; family Bryobacteraceae; genus Bog-105. The sequence goes on along the minus strand of JAICIH010000009.1, from coordinate 307 downwards.
CAAGCGGCGGTATTTGCGGAGCAATTCGTATATCACAATGGCGCCGGCGCTCGCCACATTCAACGAATGTTTAAGGCCGAGCATTGGGATGCGGACGTGCGTATCGCAATAAGCAAGAAGATCTGCTCCCAAACCATCTACTTCGTGGCCAAACAGAACGCAGACGGGAAAGCGCGGCTGCCAATCGAAGATATCGACGGCACGCAGCGTGGTTTCGATGGCGGCCAGTTCATAGCCCGCCGCACGCAGGGCTTGCGCTGTCTCCGATACGTCTTGTACCGGCTCCCAGCGCACTCTTTCTTCGGCT
>JAICIH010000008.1 GCA_025924475.1 Bryobacteraceae bacterium | reverse complement strand
GACGCCGGACAGCGTGGAGTAGGACCTCTTTGGGTAATTGAGGACTCTTTCCCAATCAAATGCTGCTATCTCAAACAATCTTCTTCGCCACGAATTGGGCGATTCTCACCAAAATTTAATCTCCCCGCATCAGAGCGCCGGGATATCCAAAACTCATGATTCCGCCGGCGTGAATAAACTGCTTGGTGTGATCGTCCCAGCGATAATCGAAACCGACACGGCCGTTTCATGCAGGCTCATAGGGCACAGACTAGGGCAACTGAAGTACACGAGCGACAACACGACTGGCTTTTTCCAAAATAAGTGCGAAGAGCAACGGTCTGGTTTGCTTCGTCACGAAAGAAAAGATCCAGCGGAACTGGGTTGTTTAGCTTCTGCTCGGTTGTGACGTCCTTCGTAATGATTGGACTGGCATATTGTGCATGAAGCAATGCATCGGCAGCAAGCATCAATCCTGCGGTTACACACGTCCTATCGAGGATTCCCCTCGATCTCTTGTAATGCCGGTGAGAGGATGTCCAATACGCAACTGTGCACCCATCCGTTGCTAACTCGACTGGGTGCGTGGCTTCGACCATATCGCCAGCATGACGGGAAGCCGGAGGGAATTGAAGTGACTTAGGTCACCGCGTCGCACGGGTCGAGCTCCGTTTTGTCGTCCGTGTCCCGGTACGCCGGGCAGCCGCATCACAATCAGTGAAACACTATTACTCTTCAAAAGATTGACACTCGTAGTGATCCAAGTCACCGCCTTTGCTCACGCAAAGCCCTAGACTTCCATCAGGAAGGAGCGTAAACCTAGCATGGCCTACATCATTGCCGAGCCCTGTATTGACATCAAAGACACAGCTTGCGTGGACGCTTGCCCGGTCGATTGCATCCATCCGAAGAAAGGTGCAGCCGATTTCGAGGAGAATACGCAACTGTACATTAATCCCCAAGAGTGCATCGACTGTGGCGCTTGTGTTCCGGTCTGTCCCGTTTCAGCGATCTTTTCGTTAGACGATCTGCCTTCGCGGTGGGAAGGGTTCGCGCGGACGAATGCGGATTATTTTCTTGCGGCAAGTAAGACGAAATAATATGCCCATTACAATCGGTGCTAAGCAGGAAAGCGGTTTCGATGATCCAATTGGGCTCCTCGGAGATTGTCACCGCCGGATCGAACGGTTTCTGTCGACACTTGTAGCTGTCGCCGATCAGGCGCGCGGTGGCCGGCTGAACCACGATCAACGGATCGCGCTCGAAACGGCTCTTAGATACTTTCGCGAGGCGGCTCCAAAACATACTGCTGACGAAGAAGAGAGCCTTTTCCCGGTCCTCTGCCGGACCGGGAATCTCGAGCCAGCTATCTTAGCCGAAATCGTTGTACTGCAAGAAGATCATGAACAGGCAACCATGTACCACCACCAGACCGACCGAATTGGTTGTCGCTGGCTGGCCAATGGCGAGTTACAGGCGGGCGAGTTAGAAGCGCTCACAATCGCCCTCAACGGTCTGACTAATCTCTACCGCGGACACATCAAGGTTGAGGACGAGGTCGTGTTCCCACGTGCCGTGCAGGCGCTCTCGGATTCTGAGAAAACCCAACTCGGATGCGAAATGGCGTCGCGCCGGGGCCTCCATCGAGGAATTATGGCTGACTCAACATGACACCCGCCTCATTCTGCGGCCTGTTGACGGCAGTCCAGATAAGCCCAATCTCTATCAGAGAGAAGATCCTCGCGTTCGTGGCACTTAGCAAGCCTCGGATCACATGTCTGGTTGTTCTAAATGCATGGGCTGGCTTCGCTCTTGGGGTAAACGGCAGTTGGTCTCATTCTTTGATGTTGTGGACGATTCTGGCACCCGCGCTGCTGTCAGGGGGAGTGGCGGCTCTAAAACAAGACCTGGAGCGTGACCGCGATCGCCTAATGCGGCACACCGCAAACCGGCCTCTGCCTGCCGGAAAGCTCTCCCCGCGGCAGGCTCTTTTCTTTGCTTTCGGTTTGATCGTCCTGGCCGAAGTGATCTTCCTTGTGCTAGTGAACTGGTTGTCGGCAATGCTGGGGGCGCTGGTCGTCGTCACCTATGACTGGATCTATACACCATTGAAAGCGCGCGCATGGTCGAGCACATTCGTTGGCGCCGTGCCGCGGGGCCTACCGGCAGTCATTGGCTGGTTAGCAGCGCACAGTCGCTGGGGCGCGCCCGCGTTCATTCTCTTCTCCATCGTATTTCTCTCGCAACTCCCACATGTGTTGGCAATCGCAACGTTACATCGGACGGGATATAGCCAGGGGGGATCAATCTTCTTCCCGTTGGCGATCGCGAGTGCGCTTTGATGAGTTGGGAAATGGTGTTCGTTAATTTGCTGCTGTTGCCTGTGAGTCTTCTGCCTGCCGTATTTGGGATGAGTGGAAAACTCTACGTTATTCCAGCTGCTGTTTTGGGGATCTTCTATTTGTTCGGCACGGTAGGGCTGGCGCTAAGTCCAACAAAGCCCACTGCTGGCGCGGCTATCTGTTCTTTACCTGCCGCTGCTGCTCATGGCGATGGTTATTTGTTGAAAGGGAATGTAGTGATGGAATTGATTAAACTTCTTGAAAATATTACGTTTGACGAAAACAAGCCCGTGTTGCGCACTCTGCTGCCAGGCCCGGGCCCCCGAGTTATGCTTCTCTATCTTCATGCGGGACAGAGCTTGCCGGAGCATGCCGCCTCCGACACCATAACAGTTCAGGCCCTCTCGGGCTGGACCACGTTTTACGATGGTCCGGTACCGTTTGAGATGAAGAGCGGCACTCTGCTCCGCCTGGAAGCCGGGCGTCCTCATGCTCTAATAGCGCAAGAAGACAGTGTTCTTCTCGTAACGGTTCTTTCCTGGCCTGAGTCCAAGGGCTCATCTGTAGAAAATTCAGTGCTTGACCTCCGGGGCGTCGCTCGGGGACAAAGACATCCGCTTGTCTTCGCTCGCGTCAGCGGAATGGCGGTTGGCCAATCGTTCACGATTATCAATGACCATGACCCGCAGCCATTGCGCCGGCAGCTAGAATTGCAGTTCATGGACGAAATCAGTTGGGATTATTTGGAGCGTGGTCCCGAGGCATTTCGCGTCTGCATTGCTCGGGTCCGATCGCCTGCCGAAACGTCTGGTAAAGCGAGGCTGCCGGGAGCATTGGCCGGTTAGGCAACAAGATGCCTGGTGTTGCGGAACCGGCAACCCGGTTGGTTCTGAAAGGAGTTCCGGGCGAGTTGTTATGAATGTCCTACACCGATGGGTTTGCGCGTCTTCGCGTTGGAGACAGACGATGGAGGATCACACGCTTCCATGGGTTCTAGACGGGATCGATCTGGGCCCGAACATCCTGGAAATTGGTCCAGGTCCAGGTATCTCGACTGACATACTCCGCGCTCGTGTCACGTCTTTGACGTGCGTTGAAATTGACCGCCGCTTGGCGGATTCTCTCAAGCGGCGGACCGCGGGCACGAACGTAACGGTGGTGCGCGAAGATGCCACCGCGATGTCGTTTGAGAACGATGTATTCGATGCAGCGCTTAGTCTTACAATGTTGCACCATATTCCCTCGGCGTCATTGCAAGATTGTTTGTTGCGCGAAATTCTACGGGTACTTCGGCCGGGTGGAATCTTTGCGGGAGTGGATAGCTTGTATAGCCGGACATTCGGTCTCTTGCACATATTCGACACAATGATGATTGTCGATCCGAAGACCTTTCCTAATCGTCTTCTCTCGGCTGGGTTCGTTGACGCCGAAATTGATATGAATCAAAATGCATTTCGGTTTCGTGCACGCAAACCCGTTTTGCGGCAAGAGTGCAGCCGTGAACTACTCGCCCCATTTAGCTTTTAATCATGTATCTGCCGGGACCGACTATCGCGCGATTCGAGGATCACTCAACGACTTTCTTGGTATGCGCGAGCCATCCTCGATACACCGTTTCAGGGCCAAAGCATTATTATGTTCAAAATCGCGAGAACTGTAGAGAGCAGTCTTTACGGTATCGTGGTTGGCGGCCTCATGATAAGTTCCCAGGACTCTGGCCGTGTGTCGAGTTCGGCGAAATCTGCGTTGAAACTCTTCCCATTTTCGGGATCGTGAGAAAACCACTTTCGCAATTGATTGCTAGGAACCGGCTCTTTCTGCCGACCACCTGTTTGAAGGTTGGCTTTGCGCACACCTCGCGGCCATGGCCACTCTGTGAGCAAGGGAATGTCATCGTGCCGCGCCGTTTTTCAAACACGTGCTTAAAGTGAATCATGGCCGCCTGTATTCTGCCCGCCGCACGCTTCTTTTCCGCCCGTGGAACCTGACGTAAGCCGTGGGAAAGGAATTGCCAGCCGGTTCGATAGTTTAGCGGTCAGTATCAAGGCCTCTTGTATAAGGCATTTAGCTTGAAGAGTTTTCGGCGTAGGCAGCAAGACGATCATGGTCTGGAATCACCAAACGATGCCCGTGGATAAAGACGAGCCCATCCTTCTGGAGGCGCGTTAAGGCCCGGGTCACAACTTCGCGGACCGAACCTACACGAGCGGCTAGCTGCTGATGGGACAAAGGTAGAATCACCTCAATTCGGCCATCGCCCATACTACCCCGGTCCCGTGCCTCACTGATAAACAATTGAGCCAGCCGCTGTCCCACTTCTCGTAAAGAGAGCGATTCAACCAACTCGGCATGGCTCCTGAGCCGCCCTGCTAATAGTTTGAGAGCCGCCAGTGCTACCTGAGGATGCGTCAGAAGGAACTCACGGAAATCGCGCTTGTCGATGAAAAGCACAACCGACTCTTCCTCGGCGGATGCAGTAGCGGGATAAGCTCCGCCGTCGAAAACCGGCACTTCGGCCAAGGTAGCCCCCGCATGCTCCACATGGATCACTTGCTCGCGACCGTCTGAACTCACACGAAACGCGCGAACAGACCCTGAAACGATTACGAACATTCCTTCCGCTTCTTCTTCCACAACAAAAAGAATGTCTCCCCGTACAAGCCGGCGAACTATTGCATGATGCGCGAGCAATCGCTGCTCGCTCGGCGCGATAGTACCGAACAGCGCTGTGCGGCTGAGAGCTGTGGCCTTTTCATCTAATGTCATCGACTGGCCTTCGAAGTGGTCCACGCTCCCTCAAGACTGTGTTGCAATCGTGAAGTGATTCACGAGCCCTCATCAACCAGAATAGCCACGAGCGGAGCGGATCACTCATTCATCGTTTTGAAGGTGCCGCCTGAAGCCGAGACACGCGGCAGAACTGACCGCTGGCTCACCTTCGATAAGGCCGTTTGATGGAACTCGCTGACGTTTGCGAGAGATGCGGCCAATTATGGCAATGTACCGCTATGGGATTTCAATTGATTTTCGTTGTTTGGTCGGTTAAGAAGCCGGGAGAGGTTGCTGTGAAACGACCTGAAGCTCAACACGGCGACCTTCATTATCGCTCAAACACGCGACCGCTGATTAGGTCCGAGCAGCTGATCCGCAGCCCACGCGTAGCGTCCCTCCCGTCAGCGAGTTCGTTCTGACGGCGGAGCGTTTACTAATCCAGTCTGCCATGTAGTCGGCTATGGTGAGATTGACCCCGATCTCGCGTGTTGTGGCCTTTGAAACCGGGTTACCGGAAATTGACAAAATACACCATCGACACATATAAATCGCGTGAAGTCAACAACTGTAGAGCGCTGCGGCGGTAGTGAGTAGAAATACATAGCAACGGATAAGCGTCCTCCGGATCTAGCGGAGGTCCTCTTCTGTCGCTACAAAGCGGTCACGATTGGGGTAAAAGCCGGGCAGCAAATCATGAAATTTGTTGCCCGGCTAACCGGGTCAGTTGACAGGTTCGTCGGTTGGCTCTGATTCAGGAACAGAAACGGGCTGTCTGTCCGAGCGGTCCAGCGCCAAAATGGACTGGGCATGGATTTCAGCCACGCGCAGGCTGTGATCAGACTCTACCGGCGTGTATTCGCGATAGCGCAATTCGCCTTCGACTTCGATATACGCACCTTTCTGCAATGTGCCAGCCCATTCCGCCAGCTTGTTCCAGCTGATGACGCGATGCCATTCGGTCCGTGTCTTGTACTCGTTGCTTCCCTTCTCTTTCCAGCTCACGTTCGTGGCGAGGGAGAAGCGAGTGTAAACGGTACCATTCGGTGCCGAGCGGGTTTCGGCGTCGTGACCGAGAAAACCAATGAGATTGATGCGATTCTTGCAAAGCATGTATTTGTCTTCCTTTTATGCCCCGATTGGTTGGGGCGACCCGGAGCGAAGGGGGCCGCTCTCCAGGCCAGCGAGGCTGTTTTTCGGAGGGTCAGGAGCGGATTGTTTGTCTTCTTGCAAAAGGCGAGCCGTCAATCTGCGAGGGAAACCGAAACCCGGCGGGCTGGAACTGCCGAGCGCAGGCGCCGAGCGCGGGAATTATCCTGAAGCCAAGCCCAAACGAGAGGGACATGAAAGGCAGACCTGCGTGCACAACCACGAGCTATTCAGTTTGTTGGCCGAAGATGCTGATCCATTGCCCTCTGCGTCCGACCGCGGTTGTCTCTCGCCGTAGCCAAAATAAATAGGTTGGGACGAGCACTGGACAAGCCATTTGCTGCAGATCAACGGAACGCGCTTGCAACGCGATGGCGACACACTGAGATGGATCGATTTAGCGATCGAACAGCCGCCAGGAATGGGAATCCTAATTGAGGTTGCATCGCGGCGCGAGAACTGAATTCAGTTGATCTTTTTCGAAGCTTGCTCCGGCAACAGTCCGCGGGCTGCCAAAATGGATTGAACCACGCGCGTAGCTTCCTGGATTTGCTCCCGAGTGGCGCGTTCGTAGAATCGCTCGACCCTGACACGTAGCTCCTTTAACTGTTCCCGCGATTCGCCACCAAAGTACGAATCGTCTCTGAACGAGTCTGAAATTCGATGCTCCGATTTTTTATCCGACACATAGCCTCACTCAGTAAGCCGTGGCAGGGACAGCTTGTGACATCGTTTGACAATTCTGCTCGGTATTGTCGGAGCGGAATTCGAACTAACAGTGGCAGTATTGAAGCCTCAGCGGGCCATCGGCGTCATCAAGGAAGGCACTTTGGATGCGAAGGGCAGATAGATGATGAGCGGAACCCGTTTCACAGGACCAAATTCGCAGGGGAAAGTCTTAACGCATAGCAAAGCAATTTCCTCCATGAGGTAGTTGTTCGAAAACACACACTGGGAGAGAGTTCCGCGGGTATCAAGCGTCGGCAGCCGCCATTCGACACCGATTGAGTTCCGAATTTTTGTGTTTCATCGCTTAAATACTCACAACGTGGGATGCTGTTACTTCCAACTGTATACTCCGTTTGCTCGAAAGGCGATGCACCGAAAACTCAGCTAAGTTATTGAAAACATGGAGCGGGAGACGAGAATCGAACTCGCAACCAACAGCTTGGAAGGCTGTGACTCTACCATTGAGTTACTCCCGCGTTCTTTTGCTTTTAATATCTTAAGCCGTAGCCGAATCGAGCAAACCTTGTAAGCCTATTCTATATCGCGCACTACCGCGCCAGCAGTAGGCACGGGCTGAGCCGCGATCCGCGGAGAGTGGTCTAGCTCGCCGTCTTCCCCTTTTCGGCATCTTGAGCGGCTTTCAGGTGCTTTTCGAGTGTTGGTAGCGTCTGCTGTGCATAGGCCTTTATATCGGCGTTTTGACCATCGCTCGCCTCTTTCTTATACGCGGCAATCGCCTCTTGATGCCCCTTGACCATGGTTTGGGTATACCGGCGGTCGAACATCTTGCCTTTCAGCTTTTCGAACGGAGCAATCATCTTATCGTGCTTGGCGTCAGTGCCCTTCGGAACCGTCAAGCCCGCTTTCGTCGCAATCATGCCGAGCTGGCTGTAATCGGTAGTATGATCCGTCGCCAGCATTTGTCCCAGGTCCTTTACTGCTTGCGAGTCGCCCTGCGCTTGCGCAAGCTGTCCGAGATGCGCCTCGGTCATATCCGTCTGGGCCGCAAGGTTAACGAAATCCTGGTCCGTCATGCCTGCGCCAGCTTGCGCCATCGCTGCCAGTTGCCAAAGTGCATAACAAACTAAAACCGAAAGAATGTTTTTCATTCTTTTTCTCCCACTCGCTAGACGAGAAACTGCGTGTATTAGTATCGGTCTTCCTTGGAATGCTACTTCCGGCCGGCCATAGATAAGTAACACAAAAGCCCGCGCGAAAATAGAATCCAGCGGTTAGCAACGGCATTGATTGAAGAACACTACCCTGCGCGGGTTCGCATCGTCGAAGTCTCACCACGCGACGGGCTGCAGAACGAGCCCGCCGCGGTGGATGTGGCGACGAAAGTTGCGCTGATTGAAGCGCTGGCAAATGCGGGGCTCCAGGCGATCGAATGCGGAAGCTTCGTATCGGAAAAGCGCGTGCCGCAGATGGCGAACACCGCCGAAGTTCTCAGCGCTCTGCGGCGGTCGCGAGGCGTCGATTATTCCGTGCTCGTGCCGAACTTGCAGGGTCTGGAAGCAGCAGTGCGCAGCGAGATCACGAATATTGCCATTTTCGCCGCCGCTTCGGAAACCTTTTCACAGCACAATATTCAGTGCTCGATAGCGGAAAGCCTGTCACGTTTCCGAGCAGTGACAGAGCAGGCTTTGGCGCACGGCATGCGCGTGCGCGGCTACGTCTCCTGCGTGCTGGGCTGCCCCTACGAGGGCATCGTCGCGCCGGAAGCAGTAGTGCGCGTGGCAAAGGCCCTCCTGGATATGGGCTGCTACGAAATCTCGCTCGGCGATACCATTGGCGTAGGTACGCCGCTCGCGGCGCAGGCTCTCATTCGGCAAGTCGCCGAGCACGTTGCCATCAGCCGCCTGGCGGTACACTTTCATGACACGTATGGACAGGCTTTGGCGAATATTTTGGCGGCGCTTCAGCTCGGAGTAGCCGTGATAGACGCCGCCGTGTCCGGCTTGGGCGGATGTCCGTACGCGCCTGGCGCGACAGGCAACGTGGCGACCGAAGATGTGGTGTACATGTTAAACGGCATGCATATCGAAACCGGGATCGATCTGGACAAATTGACAGCGGCGGGCCAAACGATCTCAGCGGCCTTGGGCCGTGAATCGAAATCCAAAGCGGCTGCCGCGACTCGGAGAAAAAGCCGTTGAACAAGATAATAGCCAGCGCACAGCAAGCCGTTGCGGATATACCTGACGGCGCAACGATCATGGTGGGTGGCTTCGGCCTGTGCGGCATTCCCGAGAACCTGATTCGCGCGCTCGTTCACAAAGGCGCAAAAGGGCTGCATACCATCAGCAACAATATGGGCGTCGATGGCTTCGGTATGGGATTAATGCTGGAAGCCGGCATGATCGCTTCCCACACAGGAAGCTACGTCGGCGAAAATCGATTGCTCGAGTCCATGGCCATTGCGGGAAAACTCAAGGTCACGTTAATTCCCCAGGGCACGCTTGCGGAGCGGATTCGCGCTGGCGGCGCGGGCATTCCCGCGTTTTATACACCGGCCGGAGTGGGCACGTTGGTGGCAGAGGGAAAAGAAGAGCGCGAATTCGACGGCCGCCGTTATCTGCTCGAGCGCGCACTGACGGCGGATTTTGCACTGGTGAAAGCCTGGCGCGGCGACCGGCTGGGAAATCTGGTTTACCGAAAAACCGCGCGGAACTTCAATCCGATGATGGCCGCCGCCGCGAAGATCACGATTGCCGAGGTCGAGCAGTTGGCGGCGCCGGGTGAGCTGGATCCGGACCGTATTGTGACGCCCGGCATTTATGTCCAGCGCGTGGTGGCAGGAGAAATCTATCAGCGGCGCATTGAGCGGAGGACAGTACGCAATGCTTGAACCGCGGGAACGCATTGTACGCCGTGTGGCGCGGGAGCTACGCGACGGCTTCTATGTCAACTTGGGCATCGGAATGCCTACGCTCGTGGCGAATCATGTCCCCGCCGGCATGGAAGTGGTTTTCCAATCGGAGAACGGCATGCTCGGCGTGGGACCGTATCCGCTCCAAAGCGAAGTGGATTGCGACCTGATCAACGCCGGCAAGGAAACAATCACGGAGCGGCCGGGGTGCTCCTACTTCTCGAGCGCCGAATCATTCGCCATGATTCGCGGCGGGCACCTAGACCTGAGCATCTTGGGCGCTATGGAAGTGGACGAGCAAGGCGACCTCGCCAATTGGATGGTGCCCGGTAAAGTAGTCAAGGGCATGGGGGGCGCCATGGACCTGGTAGCCAGCGCACGCCGCGTCATCGTGGCCATGGAACATACAACCAAAACCGGAGCGCCGAAAATTCTGAAGAAATGCACGTTGCCGCTAACCGGATTGAAGGTGGTCGATACCGTGGTCACCGAGTTAGCGGTGCTGCGCGTGACGCCTGAAGGCTTAAGAGTCGAAGAATTGGCGCCCGGTGTAACCGTCGAGCAAGTGCAGCGAGCAACGGAAGCGAAACTGATTGCGAACGAACCGATCCGGCCTATGTTCCCGGATAAAGAACTTTAAAGGCGAACGCGAAAATCGGGCCGTAGATGCTTTCGAAAATGCGCCAGCTCAAGATAAGCCCGATAATGCTGTAACGCCGGATGGAAGCGCTCATCTCGATGAAGCGCCGTGCTCCGTTGTCCGTCATGAAAATGCAGACGGCGTTAAAGCCATCGAGCGGTGGAAACGGAATCAGGTTGAACGCCCCGAGCAGGATATTCAGCGAAAAAAGCAAACTCAGAAATGTGGCAAGCCCCTCCGCAAATCCAGGCGAAACCGGATCCACAATATGCGTGAAACGCACAAATTCAGGAGGTGCGAACAAACCGAGCCCGATGCCGATGTGAACGGCAACGGCTGCCAGAATGGCTAACAGGAAGTTGGCAGCCGGCCCGGCAAGCGCCATTTTTGCAGCGCGGCGCGGATAGTGATATGACCACGCCGGATCGTAGGGCGCGCTGGCCCAGCCCATCATCCAACCCGCCATGGCATAGCTGATGAGCGGAAACAACACCATGCCGAAAGGCTCACGCCGGATATGAGGAATAGGGTTCAGCGTGACTTGGCCGCCGTGAAACGCGGTGAGATCGCCACCCCATTTCGCCACGAGCGCGTGCGCGGACTCATGGCATACCGTGGACAACAGAAAGACGACGTACCACAGGAGGCCGAGCGCAATGGTATCAGCAGACAACATTCGGGAGGAACTCCCAGGTTAGCGTAAGCCCCCTAGAGGACGCCTCGATTGCGCAGCCAAGCTTCCGCCAGCGCCGGCCAACCCGTCACCGCTTCGGGAGAAGGCCGCAATCCATAGCCATGGCCGCCGGTACTAAACAAATGCATTTCGGCCGGAATTTTGGCGTTCTTCAGAGCGCGATAGTACACGAGGCTATTCTCGACATGCACCGGATCGTCTTCGGTTTGCACAAGAAACGTCGGCGGAGTTTGAGCGCTTACCTTGAGCTCCGGAGCAAGAGTTGTGCGATCGTCGCCAGTCAAATATGCAGGATAGATAAGAATGGTGAAATCGGGCCGGCAGGAGGCTTTGTCGGCATCATCGAAAAAGGAGTAGGAACGCGTCTGGTAATCGTTGCTCAATAGCGCCGCCAGATGACCGCCGGCGGAGAACCCGAGCACGCCGATACGCTTCGGATCGATGTGCCATTCGCTGGCATGACTGCGCACCATTCCTACGGCGCGCTGTGCGTCCTGCAGCGGGGCGGCGTAGCGCGGAACACCTGGCGGCTCGGGCACACGGTACTTAACGAACGCGGCGTTCACCCCTATGGAATTAAGCCAGGAGCACACCTCGGTCCCCTCCAGATCGACCGCCAGAATGTGATAGGCGCCGCCAGGGAATACGACAACCGTTGCGCCGCTGTTGCTCTGCAGAGGCGCCGGGTAGAAGGTAACGCTTGGCTCCGTCACGTTGCCCGTGCGAATGACCGCTTTGCCGGCGATGAGATTGTCTTTCGAAGTGGTCATGTCTTGCTCGGGACCCGGAGAGAATTTCACCGGGGCGCCGGCTAGCGCAGGCAAACCGGCAGGCCAGAGCGGAATCGGCACACCCCTTGTTTCGGCGCCCCGCATGGAAAAAGCAAGCATGGCAATCAGCGCAAGAACTCGCATCGGATCAAATTTGCGAATACGGAGTAGGCCGGAGAATCAGGTTCGTGATGTTCGAGACGATTGCTTCGTAATTGAACTTCGGCGAAGAACTGAGCTTTTTCCAATCGGGATCGGCGAAGAACGCTTTCCATTTTGCATCGAGGTCGGAAAGATCCGGAAAGCTCACCATATACGTAAGCTGCGGCAAACGCTGGCCGATCAAAGCATCCCCGTAAAATACGGACCAGAATCCCGCCTTTTTGAAGATCTCGAATTCCCCGCTATGGAACATCTCGACCTTGCGGCGATGGGCTGCCATACCCGGGCTTTCGTATGTGCGCATCTGGAACACACGCGCGCCGCGCTGCGCGCTGACGGGTGTGACGGTGAGCTTTGGATGGCCTTCGAAGGCGATGAACAGCGAGCTCTCGATACGAAGATAGGCGGGCTCTTTGGCGGAGACGCCGAGAAAAGCTTCGCCGGCTTTCCTGTATTCGTCGTCCTTGGCCAGATGAGACTCGGTGTTCACCAGCGTTTCAAGAGAACTGGACGGAATCAGAAGATAAAGCGAAGGAGTCTCCGGACCGAGATAGAGATCGAAGGCGCCTACGGTCTTCATGCCCAACCGGTTTAAGGCGGGAATGAGCGCCTCTTCGAAATATTTGTTGGCCGCTTTCGTGGTCGGTCCCGATTGCATGTGATAGCGGCGCAGCTCGTAGTATTCGCGCGCGCCACTCCCCTGCCCCTGAGCTTGCGCTTCCAAAGCGGCCGCTGCGCCCAGCGAAGAAGAAAGAAATTGACGTCGTTGCATGTATATTTAGCGGCTCGCGAGAGCGGCCCAAGAGAGGATATCAAATCCTACAAAGCGGGTTTGCCCTGGTAGCGCATATCTTTCACACGGAACTTGGCGCGGACTTTGAAGCCGCCGAAGCGCGTGACAAACACCACCTCTTTCGCCTTTGCTTCAATAGGCCGGGTCCGGGGAAAGAATATGTGTAGTGCGCCGCTCGCAGAATCCAGCCTCACATTGCTAGGAGCGATCGGGGCTTCTCCGCGCGGCAGCAGGCGCGAGGATGACATGAAGGCTTCGAGCATTTCCTCGGGATTGCGCTTGTCCGATGCACCATCGCTGTTCGAGGACGCATCGGCGCGGCCGGCCGAACGGTAGCGGCCCGCCGGAATGAGCCCGGTCAGAGTGATGACGTAGTCGCCCGATGAAGCTCCCTGAGTTTCACTTCCTGAAACTCGCCGCAGCGCTTCGCGCACCGGCAAAGCGCTATCCCAGCGCACCGTCACCGGAAGCGACGGCAGACTGCCCATGCTGTTGCGGCCTACACCGCCATCCCAACGCCCGGAAGGGGCGACAGGGTTGGTTTGGCCCGCCATACCGGCACGCTCGCCGGCCGGCGGTGGCGCCGAATATTCTTCCCTATCGTCGCGCGGATCATGCATTTCGGCTTCCACCGATTGGACCCACGGAGAGTCGGTCAACACGAGCTGGGCATCCTGATCCGTCCATTGCGCGGCATCTTTGTCCCAGGGGTCGCCGGAACTCGCGGAAAAGAGAGCAAATACCAGTACAAGAGGCAACACGGCGGTAAATTTATCCGTCATTCTAATATTAGGCGAGTGCTCTATTGCCGATGATCAAGTCACCTACACTTCGATTGTTGCTGGGCCTGCTGGTGACGCTGGCGGCGGTGGCCGGGTTCTCTTCCTACACACTCAAGCAACTCGACGGCCTGGAAGCGCTGCAGACGCAAACCATCGATTTGAACCGCCACGATTCGCTGCTGCTGCTGCGCGTAGAGAGCGATTTGAACATGATCGGGCTGCGTCTGCGCGACATGACCCGGCGGCCGCTCAAGGAAGACATCGGCGAATTTCGCGATGAGATCGACCGCCTGCACGCCGACCTGCAAGATGCCATCGAAGAAGAAGAAAAACTGACGCCGGCGACCAGGCGCGCCGACCAGCACGCCGAGCTGATCCGCGCACTCAAGGATTTCTGGCAGAGTTCGGACGCCGTGTTTGCCGCCGCGAATGCGGGCCATCACGCCGCCGCACGCGTGCTGGCATCCACCACTTTGTTCCGGCAGCAGGCCGCGCTGGCGGCGCGCGTGTCGCATCTGCTCGAGCGCAACAACGAAGCGGAACGCCGGGCCGACCAGAAAGTTGCCTCCATTTACGAGGGCGTGGAGCGCGACATGTATGCGTTTCTGGCGGCGACCATCGTCGCGATCGTTCTTACCAGTCTCTATCTGATTTACTCGAACCGCCGCACCTTCGAGCGAATGGAATCTCTGTCGCGCCAGCGCCGCATCCTGGCGGCGCGGCTGATTACGGTGCAGGAAGAAGTGCTGCGCAGCGTCTCGCGTGAACTGCACGATGAATTCGGACAGATTCTGACCGCTGTAGGAGCGATGCTCGCGCGCGCCGAGCGCAAAGGCGTACCACCTGACTCGCCGCTTCGCACGGAGCTCACTGAGGTGCGTGAAATCACGCACAACGCTCTTGAGAAAGTAAGGAGCCTGTCTCAGATGCTGCACCCCTCTGTCATCGATGACTATGGGCTGGTGAAAGGCATCGAATGGTATACAGATCTGTTTCAGAAACAGACCGGTATCGAAACGCGCACGTCCATTCTGGGCAACCCGGTGCGGATCACCGGCCAACCGGCAATCCATTGTTTCCGCATCGTGCAGGAGGCTCTAAACAATGCCGCCAAACACTCCGGCTCGAAAACTGCTGAAGTCGAAATGATCTTCTCCGAACGCTCCTTGGCGGTGAATGTGAAAGACTTTGGAAAGGGGCTGCTTCAAACTAAGAAGCCGGCGCGGCGCGGTTTGGGCCTGATTGCCATGCGAGAAAGAGCAGAGTTGCTGGGCGGCAGTCTGAATATTTCGTCGTCCCCCGACAAAGGAACTACCGTTTCGTTGAAGATGCCGTTACCGCGCGACGGCCGCACCGTCGAAACAGTAGAAGCCAAAAATTTAGGAGAAGCGGTTAGCCCGAGAATTTGAGAACGAATCATGAGTGAAGAAATAACTGTACTGTTAGCCGACGATCATGGCCTGGTGAGACGCGGTTTCCGCCGCATCCTCGAAGATGACGAAGGGATGAAGGTGGTGGGTGAAGCGTCCAACGGCGTGGAAGCAATTCGGATGGCTTATGAGTTAAAGCCCAAAGTAGTCGTTATGGACCTGTCGATGCCCGAATTGGACGGCGTGCAAGCGACCAAGGAAATCGTGAAGCACCTGCCCGGCACCGAGGTCCTGATCCTCAGCATGCATGCCGACGACAACTATGTGCGCAACGCATTGGACGCCGGCGCAAAGGGATACCTTCTGAAGTCCTCAATCGACGTGGACCTCGTCGGAGCGATTCGTTCCGTGGCCGAGGGAAAACGTTTTATGGGAAATGGCCTGCGCTATGCCGCTCGCGGGCAGGACGACGAATTAAGCAAGCTGACGGCTCGCGAAAAACAAGTCTTGCAGCTCATCGCACAGGGGCGGTCCAACAAAGAAATTGCGAGTCTCTTAGATCTGAGCGTAAATACGGTTTCCGTCCACCGCGCCAATTTGATGGAGAAGATGAACATCCATCGCACGGCGGAGCTCGTCCTGTTTGCGATACGAAAAGGTCTCGTCGCGCCTCAATAGAGGCGCGCGCCAATTAATGCACCTTCTGTTTGGCGGCCTTGGCGCTGGCGGCCGCCTGCTTCTGCGCCTGCAACTCTCGCGCTTTAGCAAATTTCTTTTGAAAACGGTCGACACGGCCTTCGGTGTCTACGAGTTTCTGCCGGCCGGTAAAGAACGGGTGGCAGCTAGAACAAATTTCGACGCGCAGATCGCCTTTGTGCGTTGAGCGGGTCTCAAAAGTGTGGCCGCAGGCACAAATTACTTTTACTTCTTCGTAAGTCGGATGGATCCCGGCTTTCATGATTCGTGTGAAGTCCTTTTCCTTCAGTTTATCATCCAGACAGCAAAACCCCAGACGGCGGCGTTATGCTCACCGGCTGGGGTTCTGTAATTACAACTCTAGCTACGTTACGCGCGACGGGCGGCCGGTCCACAGGAACTGCGGCCTCGTCACTGAACGAAACCTGAACGTAGGAACGTCGACTCTACGAGTCGGCCACCTCGCGCGTCAGTTGTATGCTACAGTCACTACCAGAATTCATTAGACTGGACCACCTCCTTCCTCAGTGATGATTTGATTTTATCGGTTAGTTCGGGAACGTGTCAACGAATCCTTCCTTACCAGTAGAAAAAGCTCAGCACAATGGACGAGCGCCCGCCTGGCTGGCGGGTTTCCTTCTACTCGGCGCATTGCTGGGCCTGGCCGGATCGTTACTGGTGGCTTGGGAATATCACATCGATGTCGAGCCTCAGATCATCGGCCTTCATTTTCTTTCTCTGAGCGCCGGTTTCATTGCTGCGGCGGCGATTGCACAAAAGTACGTACGGCGCGTACCCGTCCGATGGATCGCAATGATTGCCTGCGGGCTGGCTTGCGCGACCCTGATTGCCTTGGCGTTCCTAATGCCGCCATCCGCTGTGTGGTGGCGCATTGCCGGATTAGCGCTTCTCGGTATATCTGCAGGAGGTTTGACAGCAGCTTTGCTCTATGCCATGGAACCGGCATTTTCGGCATCTCCGGCCTCTACCGCAAACATTGCGGCGCTGCTGTTCGGCTGCGGATGCCTGAGCGCGACGTTGGCCACCGGTATCGCCTACGTCGCCGGTTCGGTGCGCTGGGCCACCCTGTCACTCGCTTCGCTTCCGCTGTTTTATCTGTTTCTATATTTGCGCAGCAGTCATCCTCCAGCGAGGAGCCGCGCGCAACCGCGCAAGGAAGACGCACTTCGCGAGACGGTAAAAGATTTACGCAGTATTGCGACCGTGCTCTTCAGCCTGCTGGTGTTCTTCCAGTTCGGAAACGAGTGGGCGCTTGCCGGCTGGCTGCCGCTCTTTCTGATTCACCGGCTCGGAATTAGTCCGGTGCTCGCGCTAACGGGGCTCGCATTGTATTTTTTATCGCTTATGGTAGGCCGCGTCATCGCACAACCCTTACTTGCAAACTTACATCACTGGCGGCTGCTGCTTGCCAGTATTTTCCTTGCGATGACCGGTTATCTCTGGCTGAGTTTTGCCGGCAGTTTGGGCGCGGCCACCGCGGCTATCAGCATTATTGGCATCGCCTACGGCCCGATTTTTCCGCTGATTGCCGAACAACTGGACGACCGGTTTTCATATCATCCGGGTTTTTATAACGGAATGATCGCGATTGCCCTGAGCGGCGCTATGAGTGCCCCCTGGCTCCTCGGCTATATCGACGCTTATCTTGGAATGCAGTACGTTATGCTCATCCCGGCCTTCGGTTCCGTCGCGGTTTTGATTCTTGCGCTGTTGCTCATGCTGGAGGCGCGCTTAATGGGCGCCAAGCACAACCAGCGATCGGAACCGCTGATCGCCGGCGACTGAAACGTTATACTCGCTCTCGATGAAGCGAAGTTACCTGGCGTTGGACCTGGGGGCCGAGAGCGGGCGCGCGATGCTGGCGCATTTGGGCGGCGGTAAGGTCGAATTGGCCGAATTACACCGTTTCGCGAACGTTCCGGTGCGTCTGCCCACCGGCCTTTACTGGGACACGCTGCGGCTCTTTCACGAGATGTGCGAAGGTATTCGCGCTGCCCAAAAGAATACTGAGCAACTGGACGGCATCGCGGTCGACACCTGGGGTGTGGACTTCGGGCTCCTAAGCGCCGATGGCAGTTTGCTCGACAATCCGCGCCACTATCGCGATGCCCGCAATCTAGGCACATTCCAGGAAGTTTTTGCCAAAGTGCCGCGGAAGGAAATCTTTCGCCAGACCGGCATTCAGTTCATGGAAATCAATTCGCTCTACCAGCTCCATGCCGTGCAGCGCGATATGCCGCAAGTCCTGGCCTGCGCCTCGCAGCTCCTGTTCATGCCCGACCTGTTCAATTACTTCTTGACGGGAGCGCGGGCGTCCGAACGCACCATCGCGAGCACATCGCAGTTCTACAACCCCATTAAGAAACAATTTGCGACGGATATGCTGCGCCAGCTCGGCATCACCGGCAGCTTTCTGGGTAAGCTCACCGACCCGGGAATGGAGTTGGGCCCGGTCCTGCCGTACATCGCCGAACTCTGCAATCTGGAGCACGAGACGCTGGTCTACACCATCGGATCGCATGATACGGCCTCCGCAGTGGCCGCGGTGCCCGCCCCGGCGAGCAACGATTGGTGTTACATCAGCTCGGGAACATGGTCGTTGATGGGCGTGGAGCTGGATGACCCGATTATTACCGATGCGTCGCTCGAAGCGAACTTTACCAACGAAGCGGGCGTGCAAAACAAAATCCGCTTTCTGAAAAATATTCCCGGGCTTTGGGTGCTGCAGGAATGCAAACGGGCATGGGCGCGAGATGGCGAGGACTACTCCTACGCCGAGCTCATGGAGCGCGCCGGCGCGGCTTCACCATCGGAAACCGTGCTCGATCTTGACGAATTCATTTCACCCGGCAATCATCCCCGGCGCATTGTCGAGTATTGCCACGAAACGGGGCAACAACCGCCACACGACGCAGGCAGCATCACCCGTCTGATCTTATACAGCTTGGCGGTTCGCTACAAGCAAGTGTTGGAACTGTTGGAACAAGTCACCGGCCGCGATATCAAAGTAATCCATATTGTGGGCGGCGGCTCGCGCAACCGGCTGCTCAATCAGCTTGCGGCGGATGTCACCGGGCGGCGGGTAGTCGCCGGGCCGGCGGAAGCCACCTCCGCCGGAAACGCGCTGACTCAGGCATTGGGCACAGGGAACGTTGGATCGCTTGAAGAGTTGCGCGCCATCGTGCGGCAGTCCTTCGAAGTCGAAGAGTTCCAGCCTAAAGCTGCTCTTTAGCCTGGAGCGGAGCCCGATTCACGGCGCATAATGATATCGATCAACGCATTCAATTTGTCGTCGAATTCTTCCATTCGCAACTTGTGCCGCTCGAGACTTTCATCCTGGCTTGCCAGGAGCTCGGCATGCCGTCTAAGCACTTCGGACATCTTTTTTTCCAGGTGAGCCTGTACAACCATTGCGTCTTCGATATCGCGGAAGCGCGAATCGTTACGCTCTTGCATCCGCTGCAGCGCGGCATCGACCATCGGATTGCCCGTGCGAGGTATTTCACGAAAGCCGCCATTGGCGCTGCCCATATAAGTCAGAATAGCCGATTTGGCGATTGAATCCGAATGGAGCAGGTCAGCGCGCGCCCCTCACAAAGAATTGCCGTTTATCGACCGCGGGATCCACCGCAACGTCGAAGAATCCAACCATCATCTCCGCCCACGTTTGTTCGCCCCACGTCACAGTTGCACTGGGATCCGGGTTGTGCGGGTTGTTCTTCGAATTATCGAACGTCGCAATAGCTTGTAATACAGTACCGGCCTTGAGCGGAATGGGCTCCGCCAAGCGATAGCTGAGCTGCCAGAAAAAATCGTAGTGCGGAATGCGCAGCAAAGTGCGGATGCGCCCGTGCGGCTCCACGATGTTGTACTCGAACGTTTTGCCGCGTAGATGCATATGAGGAAACAGGCTGAGCAGCAGCGCATCGTTTGGCAGAGAGCCATGCACTTGCACGCGATAGTTCGCCTCGCCCGGCGGAATTTGGAAGCGGTCGTTTGTCAGTTGCAACGTGTGTACGCGTTTCTCAGGCCGCTCCGAAAACACCAGGCCCACACTCGTGCGATCTTGTGTGGGACGGCCTTCCCGTGTCGTGTAGTGCATTTGCAAAACGATATCCGAGCCGGCCGGAACGAGTTTCGCGAAGCCTTTTGGCCAGCCATCCGGAAGGCTGCCCGGCGCATACACCAGCAGAACGTCGCTATCCGTCCAGCGCGCGTCCTGGCGCAGTTTCGGAGTGGGTAGATCATCAGCGCTGAACGGTACCCCGCGCGGCGCGCCTCGCAACCATGACGAAGAAGGCGGACGAATATAGGCGACCGCATGGTGTACGACTGCGCGATTTGACGGGCGAATTTCGGACATACGCACCCAGCGGTCTTCCTTGAAGCCCGTGGGGAGAATGATGTATTGATACGGCACATCGCCCGTCGCCGGTATCCGCTTAGCCTGCGGCATTTGCAAAACCACATCCGGACGGTCGATATTCCAACCCGCTTGCCAATGGCGAGGCGGCGGAGCATCGGCTGCCGGCCCCGCGGGTGCATGTGCTTTTGCCCACTCCGCTAACTTCGCGATCTCCTTGTTAGAAAGCGATGGATTATTCGAAAAATGGCCGCAGCAGGGATCGGCAAACCACGGCGGCATACGGCGCAGTGTGGTGAGTTCGCGAATTGCTGCGGCGTACGGCCGCGTCTGCGCGTAGGTTTCTAGCGCCACCGGCGCAATTTCGCCCGGCCGATGACAGCTTTGACAGTGTTCCTGCAAAATCGGCAGCACGTCCTTGTAGAAAGTCACCGCTGCCAGAACGAATACGAACACTACTTATAAAACTCGGCCGGCATGCTCGGCCAGCGAGGCTCGCGCTTTTGCTTGAACGCCGCGATCCCTTCTTGAAAATCGTCGCTCGCCATCAGTTCGGCGCGCATAGCGGCGGCAAGTTCGCCCGCATCCTTCCAGGACTTGCCGCGCGAGCCTTGGAAATATTGCATCCCTGCGACGAGCGCGCGCGGACTGGCCTTTGCGAGTTCACGCGCCATAGCCTTGGCACGATCAACCACCTCCATCGATGGACAGACTCGGTGTACGAGTCCCCAATCGAGCGCTTCAGCAGGCTGAAACAGGTCTCCGGTCAGGCTGAGCTGTAGCGTACGCCGTGGGCCTAGCGCGGCTTCTACCGCGCGATACACCACAAAAGGCCAGAGCCCAAGGCGAATTTCCGGAAGGCCAAAAACCGCCAGATCCGACGCGACCACCACATGTCCCTGCGCCACGAGGCCCAATCCGCCGCCCAGCGCCGCGCCATTAACGCAGACCACCAGCGGCTTCAACGATGTGGCGCCGATCGAAAACACATCATCATGCGGCTGAAACAACCGATCCCCATCGGCCTCTGCGGCTTCGTCCAAATCCATTCCCGCACAGAAAACGCTTCCGGTTGCGCTCAACAGGATGCAGCCGATGTCACTTCGCTCCTGTGCTTCGTTGACGGCGCGAACAATGCCCGAACACATTTCCGCGGTTAAAGCGTTGCGCTTCCCGGGTCGGTTCAAAGTCAAATGCAGGACGCGATGTTTCTCATGAATGAGTAGATCCATTTTGGGCAACCTCGAATGCGAAATCGAGCACGGCGCGGGTTTCGATGGGGTCGATCAGGGCATCGCAATGACCGCGCGCCGCCGCGTACCTGGCGTCCAGCCAGCGTTCGTAATCGGCGCGTGTTTGCGCGATCTTGGCCTCCAGCTCGGCCGGAACCGGCTGACCCGCGGCTTTGAGTTTTTCCAATTCGGGGCCATAGATGGCACCGATGGCGGACTCGCCTTCCATTACGCCGATTCGCGCCGTCGGCCAACTGAAGGTGAAATTCGGATCGAATCCCTGCGCAGCCATAGCGTAGTACCCTGCTCCGCTCGCATGATTCACCGTGAGCACGATCTTCGGCACCGTGGCGCACGCCATGCTTTCCACCATTTCCGCGCCGGCGCGAATAATGCCTGCGGTTTCCGCTTCCACACCCACCATGAAGCCCGAAACATCCTGCACATAAAGCAGCGGCAATCGATGCCGCTCGGCGTTTTCGACGAAATACGTCACCTTGCGCGCCGATTCCGGGTAGACAATGCCGCCGACGCGCGGCCCGGCCCCGCTTTTTAAAAATCCACGCCGGTTTGCGATCACACCGATCGAGCGGCCATTCAAGCGCGCCGTCAAACATAGAAATTCCGGCGCATAATCAGGCTGAAATTCGAGCTGCTCGTCGGCATCGAGAAAACAATCCAACAGCTCTTCCATGTGATACGGCAGCCGATGATCGCCCGGAAGAATTGTGTACAGGTGTTCGGCCTGGCCACGTGGCGGCTTGCCGGAAGGACGCGGCGCTGGCGGCGGCATTTCGCGAAACTGCTGCCGGATCATCTTGAGACAAGCACTATCGTCCGCTGCGCGATAGTGCGCCACGCCGCTGTGCGCGGTATGCATCTCAGCGCCGCCCAGAGACTCGGCATCTATTGTCTGGCCAACCGCCCCTTTTACGAGGTTCGGTCCGCCGAGCCCCATAAAGCTCACTTTGTCGACCATGATGATTACATCGCTGAGCGCCGGCAAGTATGCGCCACCCGCGATGCACGGCCCCATGACTGCAGCAATCTGGCGAATGCGCAGCCGGCGGCGCATAAGCGAGTTGTAATAGAAAATTCGCGCCGCGCCATATTGACCGGGGAAAATGCCGTCCTGCAGCGGCAGGTTCACGCCGGCAGAATCGACAAGATACACGATCGGAATGCGATTCCGCATCGCGATCTCCTGCGCACGCAGAATCTTCGTGATGGTTTCGGGCCACCACGCGCCGGCCTTCACGGTAGCGTCGTTCGCTACGACAACGGCGGGACGCCCTTCGATTGCGCCGATTCCAGTCACCACACCGCCGGCCGGCGCCTGCCCATCATATTTGTCATAAGCAATCAAAAGGCCGATTTCAAGAAACGGTGGATTCGGATCAAGGAGATGCGCGATGCGCTCACGCGCCGTCAGCTTGCCGTCGCGGTGCTGTTTTTCAATCTTCCGGTCGCCGCCGCCACCGCGAAGCCGCTCTTCGAGCACGTGAAGATCCGCGGCCAAAACGCGCGCGTCGCGAGTAAGATCCGGCACTTCGGTAATTGCTAGTCTAACAATCATGCGGGGGACGTTATGCTAGGCATCGATCCGAAGGCGTTTCGTGTCGCGTGGACGATTACGCTGTTCGCTCTTCTCCTGCTCATCGCCTACTCCATCCGCGAAACGCTGATGGTCTTCGCGGCGGCGATTTTCTTGGCCTATATGCTCGCGCCAATCGTTTCTTTGTTGGAGCGATTCGTACAGAAGCGGCGGACACTCGCTCTGGGATTGGTCTACGTGTCCCTTATAGGCGCCTTGGTGGGCATGGGCTTTGCCTTAATTCCCAGGCTGGCTTCTGAAGCGACGAATCTCGCGACCCGGCTGCCCGCTCTGCTCGCGAGTGGGCGGCTTGCCACGCTGCCCCTCCCCACCTGGGCCGAACCAGCTAGAGAACAGGTCATGGAAGCGCTACGTCGCGAAGCCGCAAACCTGCAGTCGAGCGTAGTTCCTTTTATTCAGCGGCTAAGTACGGAAATTCTCTCCGGTGTCGGCTACCTGCTGCCGATCATTCTCGTCCCCATCCTGACGTTCTTCTTCCTCAAGGATGCCCGGGAAATCCGCGTGGCGCTGCTCTCCAGCTTCGATAACACGCAGCACACGACAGCCGAATTGATCTTGAATGACATCCACCTGGTCCTCAGAAACTACACCCGGACTCTGGTGATTTTGGCGGTCGCCTCGTTCGCAGCTTGGGCGATCTTTCTCACCGCGATGGGCGAGCCCTATACGCTTTTGCTGGCCGGCACGGCCGGCGCGCTGGAGTTCCTTCCTGTAGTCGGACCGGCGGCTGCACTCGTCATCATCCTGGTGGTCTGCGGTCTCGCTGGTACCGGAGGACTACTCTGGATCTTATGTTTCTGGGCGCTCTACCGCGTGTTTCAAGACTACGTGCTGAATCCGTACCTGATGAGCAGCGGCGTTGAGCTACATCCGCTGCTCGTGTTATTCGGCGTGCTGGCAGGCGAAAAAATCGGCGGAATTCCGGGAATGTTCTTCTCCGTTCCCGTTCTTGCAATAGCCAAAGTCGCACTCGTACATCTACGAGCGGCGTCGGCTACTAAGCAGTTCGCCCCGATTCGCTAGCTGGTACCCGGTGTGTTCCAGGCAAGATAGCCGACTATCCCCAGAATCGCCAGCGCGTAAACGATCACTGCGATCAGTAAACCATTCTTCAGCTTGTCGACAGTATCGAGACGCTTGGCCGCCGAATTTTGCGAAGTGATGATGCTGCTGTCGTGCGAGTCGTTATGCAGGTGAATGTACGGATCGTCATGATTCTCAAGCCAGCGGCGGTATATAAACAGCCCAATCACGATAAGCAGTAGAATGCCCCACAGGCTCAAATGGAACGTCAAATTCACACGAGGACTCCTTTCTCTCGAGGATTACTCCATCTGGCCGGATCATACGCCCGTTCGGAGGGAATTTCAAGAAGTTTAATTGGCGCCGGCCAACTGCTCGCCGATCTTCTTGAGAGCCGCCGCCAGCTCGCCGGGAGAGTGGATTTTGAGAATCTGGCCGCCTAAAGCATGCGTAACGTGCGCCAGCGCATCGGGATACTCACGGCCGCGCAGCCAAAATGGATAGTATTCAATGTAGAAGAATTCGGGCTTCGGGGCGGTCCGGCGCGGCAGCAGTTCGGCGGGAATCTTCTCGGTAATCCGGGCCGTAGGTCCCAGGAAAACCACCGCATCCGATGGCTCGGCGGAATCCATTTCGCGAGTCAGAATATTAAGCAACAGGTCCGACCATCCGCGCTGGCGTCCGAGCACGCGATACGAGATGGTGCCCAGTTCCAGGTCGCGCAAACGGGTTGCCAACCGCGACCAATCCTCCGCGTTAAAGTCGTCGTCCCGAAAGATTTCCCGTTGCTGATCCATGTTCATCGCCACCACGCGGACCGAATGCGACCGGGTATGAGTCAAAACCGAAGAAAGCGAATCAAGCAGAAGG
Source organism: Bryobacteraceae bacterium (assembly GCA_025924475.1). Lineage (GTDB taxonomy): Bacteria > Acidobacteriota > Terriglobia > Bryobacterales > Bryobacteraceae > Bog-105. Next base: position 17,414 of record JAICIH010000008.1, on the reverse strand, counting down.
GCGCGATCCCAAGCGCGCAGTCTCAGCGAATACGGGTTCATCGGCGCGGCATCCAGAACAATAGTCAATCGCGCAACCGAAGGAGAATCCCCCCTTTCGCCTTTCCATGGTTTGGGGGCCATAGGCGTTATCGTCCCAGCCGGCAGGGTCACAGCAACCGAACGTTCGGCCCGGCTTCGTTCGGCGCGGACGGACCATTCCTTTCGAACGTAACGTCCGCGATTGTCCCCAACCAGAACGGCCACCGAATACTTACCTTCCCCGAGTGCAAAGACTCCACTGATAAACAGATAGGACTTCACCTTGCGAATATCATTGAATTTTCGGGTCTCGGCCGGGACCGCGGGGACAGCAAAGGCCTCGCCCAGAAACATCGGCTTGCCATTTTCCGGCGTGATGCGTACGAAGGAGCCCAGACGGCTTGCTTCGCCATCGAAAATCTTGGCTGGGCACGCGACGATGTAGCCGGATTCGAATCGGAAAGCGAAGTCGAGAAACGGGCGTTGCGTGCGGATCTGGCAATCCAGTTTTTCGCCCTTCGGAGCTTCTTCGAGCAATCGTTGCACTTGGCGCGCGGAATCCGCGCTGAGAGGCGGCTGCGCGCATACGGGAGCAAGCAGCGAAAACAATAGAAGGCTGATTTTCGTTCCCAAGCGCTTCAGCTTGATTCTACATTTATACTGATACTCTCGTGGCGCGCGAACATTATTATCGAGTGACAATCGCCTGGACAGGCAACCGCGGAACAGGCACCAGCGGCTATCGTGCTTATGCCCGCGATCACGAGATTTCCGCCGAGGGAAAGAGCGCCGTGATAACGGGATCGTCGGACCCGGCGTTCCGGGGGGACGCATCCCGCTATAACCCGGAAGAGTTGCTGGTGGCTTCGCTCTCGGCCTGCCACATGCTTTGGTTTCTACATCTCTGTTCGGATGCGGGCATTGCGGTCAGCTCTTACACAGACGAGGCGCTCGGTGAGATGAGGGAGCACGCAGGCGGAGCCGGTGAATTCACGAAAGTTACCTTGCGCCCGCGCGTGAAGATATCGGATCCGGCCCGCGCCGCCGATATTCCCGCGCTGCATGCCAAAGCGCACGAGCTCTGCTTTATCTCGAGATCGGTCAACTTTCCGATCGAACACGAAGCTACGGTAGAGACCTAGTACGCCTGACGATCCGGATCACAGCCAAAGAACCGCGCGCGTCAGCAAGCGGCATGTGGGGCAGCTTGGTAGGCTGCGCGCCGGTTGCCAACCGGCGCCACTGCCTGATCAGTCATTCACTGTCCATAACTCCGATTCAGAATCGGCAACCAGCCCCAACGCCTGCTTTTCGAACAAGCGCTTATACGTGCCGCCCTCCTTGTGCACCAGCGATTCGTGCGTTCCTTCTTCGACCACTTGGCCGCTATTGAAAACCAGAATGCGGTCGAGCATACGGACGGTAGAGAGCCGATGCGCGATCACAACAGCCGTGCGTCCGGCCATCAGGCGCGCCATAGCGTCCTGAATAGCGGCTTCCGATTCCGCGTCGAGGCTCGAAGTCGCCTCGTCTAACACCAGGATGGGAGCGTCGGCGAGGAAGGCGCGAGCAAGGGCGACTCGCTGACGCTCTCCGCCCGAGAGTTTCACGCCTCGTTCCCCGACAAGAGTCGCGTAGCCTTTCGGCTGCCGGACAATAAACTCGTGAGCATTAGCGAGATAGGCTGCCTCTTCGATGTCCCGCAAACGTGCATCAGGACGGCCGTAAGCGATATTTTCAGCAAGCGATCGGTGGAACAGAATCGGTTCTTGAGAGACCAGCGCTAGCTGAGCGCGCAACGAAGACTGCGTTACGCGCGCGATGTCTTGGCCATCGATCAAAATGCGGCCCTCCTTGATGTCGTAGAGCCGATGGAGGAGCTTGACGAAGGTAGTTTTGCCCGAGCCGGAATGGCCCACTAGGCCAACACGCTCCCCAGGCTGAATACTCACCGAGAAGTCGTTGAAAAGCGGCGTCACATGCGGACCGTACTGGAATGTGATGCGATCGAAAACAATCGTGCCAGCCGTGACTTTCAGCGGCTGTGCATGCGGACGGTCTTCGACTCCGAGAGGCTGATGCTTCAGTCGCACCATCTCTTCCATTTCGTTGACGCTGCGCTGAAGATTCGCCACATGCTGGCCCACGTCGCGAAGATATCCGTGCACGATGAAATAGCTGGTCAGGATAAAAGTCACATCGCCCAGAGTCGCGAGACCACGCCACCAGAGGACGAGCGCGTAAAACGCTACCAGCGTGCGCAAGCCGAGCAATAGAGTAAGTTGGGTTGTACCGCTGTAGGTGGCAAAGGTCCATGTCCGAAATGTACGCGCGCTCCATTTCGCGAGAACTCGCGCGAGACGCATATCTTCCCGGGATTCGCCGCCAAACGATTTGACGACGGCGTTGCAGGTCACGGCGTCGGCCAGCGCGCCGCCAACACGCGTGTCTTGCGCATTCGACAAACGGGCGGCCGGCGCTACATAACCAACCGCCAGGGCGATCGAAACTACGACGTACACGCTTGCCGCAGCGGCCACGAGAATGCCCATGCTCAGCCAGTGCGCGCCTAAAATAAGAGATGCGCCAACGAGAATCACTAGTGCGGGCAGCAAGGCAATCAGGAGCGTATCGTCCATCAGGTCAACCGCCCACATGCCACGCGTGATGCGCCGAACGATCGATCCGGCAAAAGTATTGGCGTGCCAGTCGGTAGAAAGACGCTGCACGCGCCAGAAAGCGTCTGACGCCATCCGGGACATGAGCCGCACCGTCAGGCGAGAGACCTGAAGGAAGGCGATGTGTCGCCCTCCAATGAGCACCGCGCCTAAAACGGCCATGGCTGCGATGGAGTATAGAGCGTTCTGAAATGCCTGCTCGCGCGACACGCCCTGCGGCGTGATGGCGTCCACCAGCCGCCCGGAAAAGACAGGCAGAAAAAGATCCGCAATTGTTGCGATGACAATACTAAGGGTGATCTGGAGGACAAGCCTCCACTCGCGCTTCCAATGACTATAGAGGAAGAGCGGAACCTCCAATATTGCTTTTGTGCTGAGAAAGCGAAGCATACCGGTTACGTTTTTATGAGCAAGCCTGAAGTCACGCGACTGCCGGAAAGAAGCATCCGAAGACGCAAAAATTTTTGAGTGGATTGAAAAATACGGCGAACGCTCCCGCGAAAGACACGTAGAACGGAGCGTTTGAGGCTTAGCCTCGGGAACTTGTACTCACAAGCGGTGGAGCGGCTTGGAGCTAGTTAATGGTGTGAGGAAGCCAAGCGCCGGATTTTTTTATCTTTTGGAATGCAGAACATCGTATCGGCGCCTCGCTTTCGTTTAAAGGATAGCAAATCCAGACGTTCTTTTGAATACTCAGGGCCTCATGCAATCACAAACGCGACAAGATCATCCAAATTTCGGCCATTTGCATCGAGAGTCACCCCGAGTTCCTCGCCGGCCTGCATCGGGCGATTGACCCAAAAAGTCGGATATCCGAATGACTTGGCGCCGGCCGCGTCCCATCCGGCAAAAGCGGCGAAGAGGATTTGGTTGGATTTCAAACCAAAAGCATCGATGCCCATTTGATACGCGCGAGGATCGGGTTTATAGGCCTTCACGCGATCTGTGCTCAGCACGTAATCAAACACACCGTCCAGTCGGGAGTTGTGAATTCCAGCCTCCAACATCTTGGTTGTCATGTTTGACAGAAACGCCAGCCGGATGCCGGCCCTCCTCAACGAGCGCAGCGCGGACGGGACCTCTGGCCAGCACTTGAGCTTGAGGTAGGCCTCCATTAAACGGGCTTGCTTCTCGGGCGTGAGTTCGACCTTGACTGCTTTCGCGGCAAAGACCAGAGCATCGCCGGTGACCTTCCAGAAATCCACGTAACGTCCCGACATGGTGCGAAGCCACGTGTACTCAAACTGCCTCGTGTTCCAGACGTTACTCAGCTCGATACTCTTTTCGGGATATAGCTCATCTACAAGCGAGAAAACGGGTCGCGGGTCGAGAATCGGGAACGCATCAAAAGCAATAGCCTTGATCGCGCTTCGAGGACCGGACGCTTCCTTCGCAAAAGCCTGCAGTACCAATCCAGAGGCGGCTATTCGGCTGAGAAATTCGCGCCGCTTGGAGATCATAGGGGCTTCCGCAATCCTGTTTTCGAAATGCACTCTGCCATGTTGTTGGATTCGGAAGAAAAGGCCGGGAAGTTACGGATGACTGAGAACGAAACTTCGAGTTCAGCAGATCCATCGCCGCATTTACTGAGTTGAATTCGGTACGGAATTAAGTCTAACGATTTGGCATGAAGTTCAATGTGTTGGCTCTTGACTACGATGGCACGATTGCGGAAAGTGGGAGGGCTCATCCCGCGGTTCTTGAGGCTATCATCGAGGCGCGAGAGCGCGGAATCCAGATCATTCTCGTTACGGGTCGCATTTTTGGTGACTTGCAGCGGGTTTTCGACAGGTTGGAATTGTTTGACGCTGTCGTTGCGGAGAACGGAGCTGTTCTTGTTTTTCCGAACGGACGAACTATGGTGCTTGGCCGCTTCCCGCCACCAGCATTGCTCGCAGAACTTCGCCGTCTGAACGTGAGCTTCGCATTCGGTGACTGCATTCTGGAAGCCGAGGCTTCGGAATCTTCCACTATCGTTGAAGTCATAAGGAAGCTGGAGCTTCCGCTTGGACTAATCTTCAACCGCGGGCGTGTAATGGTACTTCCGCAAGGCATCAGCAAAGCTACCGGTTTGCGCGAAGCGTTGAATACGCTCCGTCTGTCGCTACACAACTGTATCGGATTGGGAGATGCGGAGAATGATTATCAATTCCTGGATGCCTGCGAAATTGGCGTGGCTATGGGCTGGGGCAGTAGCACCCTTCACGAGATAGCGGATGAGGTGTTGCCTGGTGACGGACCGGGCGCGGTCGCCGGCTACGTTCGCCGGGTAATTAAGAGTACCAAGCTGCCGCCCAATCGTATCGATCGGCGTCGTCTGCAGCTAGGTTTTACCTTGGATGGCCGCCCGCTGGAAACGGCGGTCCACGGTCGTAACATCTTGATCGCTGGCGACCCGCGCTCCGGTAAATCGTGGGTTACGGGCCTCTTATGCGAGCAGCTCATTCTTCAGGGCTACTGCCTGTGCATCATCGACCCGGAAGGAGACTACGGAGCGCTTGAATCGCTTCCCTATGTTGTGATGTTTGGCGGCAATCAAAGTTTGCCGCACCTGGGCGATATTGCGCGTGAATTACGATATTCCGATATCAGTCTCGTAGTTAACCTTTCTCAAGCCTCACATAGTGAAAAAGTGGCCTATTTGGACGAACTCCTACCGATGATAGTGGAACTCAGGAAAAACACTGGACAGCCCCACTGGATTGTTATTGACGAAGCCCATTACTTTTTGCAAAAACCGAATATTGCGCAACAAGTGGACCTCGAGTTAGCGGCTTACATCTTCGTCACATATCGGCCTTCCGATCTTCATGCTGACTTACTCCAGACGATCGAATCGATCGTCGTGACACAACTTACCGACCCTCGCGAGGTGAGCGCTTTAGCAGCCATGTATGGCCCAGAGGGTACGGAATTCGAATGGGAAACGCTGCTTGGCGGCTTACAGATCGATGAAGCAGCCCTGCTTCCGAAAGTAGATGAGCCACAACGCAAGCTGCGGCGATTCAAAGTAGCTAAGCGGTTGACCCCGCATGTGCGGCATCGAGCTAAGTATGTCGATGTCCCAAAGCAGGAACGCCAAGGGTTCATCTTCACCCGTGACGGTGTACCCATCGGCGATCCCGCTCGGACGTTCAAAGAATTCGTTATAGCGCTAGAGCAATTGCCGCTTGCTTCTGTTGAGGGTCACGCGCGTCGCGGCGATTTCTCGCGCTGGGTCGCCGATGTCTTCGGAGATCACCCCTTAGCCGTCGAAATCGGCAAAATCGAGAACAAATGCCGGAATAGCGAGGCGGCGAATATCAGCGAGTTGTTGCTCAGATTAATACGGGAGCGGTACGAGGTCTGAGTGAGCGGCTGGGCTCACACGCATGCGCTCAATGTTTATAGTCATCTTCTTCGGGAACCTTTGAGCGCTTGCGGGTTCTCGGTATCCAGCGAGCCATGGTGCGCCGAATCGGGTGATTCGGCCCGAGCAATGCCATGCCAATGATCAGCAAAGGAATACCCGGCAGGAGCGGCAGGGCCAAACCTGCCAAACCTGCAGTTAGACACAAATAAGCGGCAATCCGCTTGCCCATCTGCTTATACCAGTACTGGCGCGCCCGTCAGAACCATCGCTTCCAGGCGCGCAACGCGTTCTTCGGTGGGAGGATGCGTGCTAAACAGTTTCGCCAGCCCCGCGCCAACGAAGGGGTTGACGATGAACAAGTGCGCTGTGGCGGGATCGCCGTGCTCCATCGGAACGCGATGTCGCGCGTATTCCAATTTGCGAAGCGCATTGGCCAGTGCCAACGGGTTCCCGCTAAAGCGGGCGGCGGCCTCATCGGCGAGAAACTCGCGAGCGCGTGAAATTGCCATTTGAATCAGTGTGGCTGCCACGGGAGCAATGAGCAGCGCCAGCAGGCCTACCGCCGGGTGCCCATTTTCCTCGTCTTCCGAATCGCTGGTTCCGCCCAGGAATGTTCCCCAAATTGCCATGTTTGTAACATGGCTGAGTGCACCAGCGATAGTCGCCGCTATTGTCATGATCAATGTGTCGCGATTGCGAATGTGGCCTAACTCATGGGCAATGACGCTTTTGATCTCTTCCCGGTTCAGCATTGAGAGGAGACCCTGTGTAAAAGCGACCGAACTATGGTTCGGATTGCGGCCTGTTGCAAAGGCGTTCGGCGCCGCATCAGGAATCAGGTACACCTTCGGCATTGGGAGATTAGCTTGCATCGCAAGCTCCTGTATCGCGCCATATAGGGCTGGGGCTTCTGGTGGTCCAATGCGTTGTGCGTTGTACATCCGAAGCACAATTCGGTCTGAAAACCAGTAGACGCCGATATTCATCGTGGCGGCGAGCACCAGCGCTATCAACATGCCTGCCCGTCCGCCTAATGCCTGCCCCAACCACAAGAACAGAGCCGTCAGGACGGCCAGAAATACCAATGTTTTGACTCGATTTAGCATCTGACTTCCTACCTATCTAGATGCTCTAGGACTGGTTTAAAAAATAGAAAGTTTAGAAGTAATACATTGATTTTTTGGAATGACGGGCCATCTCCCCGATCTAATGCGAACTCTGCGGTAAAGAACCAACTGCGCCCGGTCCGCGCAACACCTTACCCGGAAGAGCATTGGTCATCTTCGCGCCATCGATTACCGGCACACCGTTGACCAGCACATATTGCATCCCTTCGGAAAGCTGATTCGGATTTTCAAAGGTCGCCAGATCGCGGACCTGCGCTGGGTCGAACACTACGATATCCGCCCACATGCCGCGCTTGAGAACGCCGCGATCCGTCAAACGCATGCGCTGTGCAGGGAGCGCGCTGAATTTACGGATGGCATCTTCGAGAGTCAGCAATTTTTCTTCGCGGACATACTTGCGCAGAATCCGTGGGAACGTTCCATAGGCGCGCGGGTGTGGATGCTGCCGGCCTAGTATTCCATCCGGCGCGCTACCCTGTGAGTCGTTATCAATCGACACCCAAGGCTGTTTCAGAATGTAGGCGATGTCTTTTTCGGACATGCCAAAAACCGCAACCGACATAGCGGGGTCCTCGGCCAGCAGGTCGAAGATCAAATCGATCGGATCTTTGCTGTGCGCCTGCGCTATCTGAGCGATCGTCTTCCCCTGCAATGGAAGAAGGCTCGGCTTATTAACAACGCTGACCAGAATCGCTTCCGGCCCGGGTATCTCCTGCCATTCGTTATCCCAACTGCCGGTTTCCGACAGCATTTCGGCGCGAATGCGAGCGCGCATCGCCGGATCTTTGAGCCGCTCGACCAGTTTGGCGTCGCCGCCATCATGGACCCACGGCGGAATGAAGGCGGAAAAGCTGTTAAACCAGGCCGGATATGCATAGGTGTCGGCGGCGATGTCCAAACCTTCGGCGCGCGCTCTGTCGATGCGTTCGACGATCTCATGTGCGCGGCCCCAATTGCGTTTGCCCGCCGCTTTGAGGTGCCAGATTTCCACCGGAATATTTGCCTCGCGGCCAATCCGGAAGGTCTCATCCAAAGCCGCATCGATTGCGTCGCCTTCGCTCCGCATGTGAGTCGCGTAGATGCCTCCGAACTTCGTGGCCTCCCGTGCCAGAGCGATCAGCTCTTCCGTCTTTGCATAAGGCGCCGGAGCATATTGCAAAGATGAGGAAACGCCCACCGCGCCTTCCTGCATCGCCTGCCGCACGATAGCTCGCATCTCATCCAGTTCGGCGGCGCTGGGTGCGCGATTGCCGTCGCCCAATACCAATCGGCGGGCCTGTGTCGCGCCAACGTAGCTCGCCAGGTTGATTCCGATGCCCTGGCGTTCCAGCCGCGCAAAATAACCGGAGAAAGTTGTCCAATCGGGCGAAAAACCGTATGCCTGGAAACCCGCGCGATCGATCGCGAGAAGGCGTGGGTTAAAAGGAGCGATGGAGCCGCCTTCGCCCGTAATCTCGGTCGTGATGCCTTGGAAAATTTTCGAGGGCAGATGTGGATTTACCAGAATCGACATCTCGGACTGGCCGAGCATATCGATAAAGCCTGGCGCGGCTACCAGACCCCACGCATCGATAACACGCTGCGCGCGATCGTTCGAAAGTACGCCAATTTGAGCGATGCGTCCATTGATGATGCCAATGTCGCCCGAATACCAGGGCGAACCGGTTCCATCGATGATATGGGCATGGCGGATGATGAGGTCGAAATCTCGTCCTTGCGCGAGCCATGGCAGCGCGCAGGTCCAAGCCAGCACACCTAGACTACGCAAGCAGCTTGCGGACATATAAGAGATTGCGCCGCATATCGGCCTCGAGCGTCCCCGGATGCGAATCGGTCTCCAGGTTTGCGTAACCCGAGAAACCGATATCCAGAATCGCGTGCAGGATGGGCTCAAACTGAATCTTTCCCTCGCCCAGGTAATACGGATTGTCCTTGAGATGAATCTGGCAAATCCGTTTCTTGCCGAGCCAGCGAATCTCTTTTACCGGATCAAACCCGGCGATGGTGGAATTGCCGACGTCGTAATAGACCAGTACATTCTTAGACGCCACGCGGTCCAGGATGCGCGCATTGTCCTCGGCGGAAATCGTGTTCTCGAGTCCGAGGATTACATTCGCCTTGACTGCCTCGGGCGCGAGCTCGCGAAGCGCTTCCACCGTATGATCTATGTCGGCCGGAGTCTGAAGCGCCCATTTCCCGAAAAACGGCAGCAGCAACACCTTCGTATGCAAAGCCTGTGTAAGGCGTATGGAATCGCGCACCCAGCGCAGCGCCAGCTTGTCGCTCTTTAACCCGTTATCGTGTAATTTGTCGACACAGGTGCCGTCGATCGGAATTTTATAACTCTTCGATAGCTCCAGATAATGCGCGATGACCTCGGGATTATCGACCGGGAGCTTGCCGTCAACAAGCTTGCGGCCAAACGAGACCTGCACTCCGTCAAAGCCGAGCTGCTTAGCGAGCGGGACCGATTGCGGATCGGCTCCCAGGCGGAGATTCCAATCCGTGACGCCGATGCGCAGTTTGCTTCTTGCCGCAAAGACTGCACGACCGGCAAATGGTCCGGCGGCCAAACTGCGGAGGAGACAACGGCGAGTCAGGCAAGACACTGGGGCCATTGTAGTCCTCTCAGGCGGTCAGCGCGAATACCAGCGTTTCCATTGTTATCCGATCGTCCCTGTAGCCTTCACGGAACTTTTTGTCCGTCTCATAGATAAGCGCGACGGCTTTGGCCAGGTGCGCGGCCGTGAAGACGCCGGCTGTGGAAACGATTTGTTCGGCGCGCTCGCGCCACATGCGCACGCCCATGCGTTGAAATACGCTCTGCGCCTGTTGCGCCGAACCTATGTGCTGCTCTTTCACCGCTAGCGCCAGACGAAACTGCGTGCTGAGAAATGTCAGCGCCAGCGGCAGATACTCGCCGTCGCGCACCAGAATATCGAGTGCGGCGAGGGCGTTCGGCCGGTCGCGGCGCGCCAGCGCATTTACCAGGTTGAAAATCGTGGTTTGCGCCGCGTGCGGGACCAGCGTAGCCAAATCCGCGGCCGTAACCGCACGGCCGGAGCCGACAAACAGCGAAAGCTTTTCAATCTCCGATTCCAGGCGATTGGCGTCGCCCGCCGTGGTCTCGAGCAGCGTCGCCAACTCCGCGCCGCCCAGCTTCAGGGAAAATTTTTTGGCAAGCGTTTGCGCCAAAAAACGGCTCGATTCGGGAGTGAAGTGACGGAACTCAACGGTTGCCGGCACGCCCGCATAGAATTTTTCCACTCGCTCCAACTTGGCTCGATCGTCGCCCGCAAAGTCATAGCGGCTCGCTTCAAACACCAGCGTGGTCCCTGGCGTAGGAGTCTTGAGATAAGCGCCGAGTTCGGATTCCGAAGGAGTTCCCGCCTCTTCGTTCTCGGCCGCCGCAAGCCGCCGCGGCAGCGCCAGTTCCGCGCTTGCGACCCAGATGACGCGGTCCGAGGCAAACAAGGACAGCGATCGGGCATCGTCCAAAACCGCCGCCAGCGTAGTGTTTTCCAGATCGATCTGCGTAAGCCCGCCGGCGCGCGCTTCGCCCGGCAGCGCCCGTTCGAGCAGCGCTTCCTTGCACAAACGCCGATGATAACCTTCCTGCCCAAGGAACAAATAGGCAGGCGCGAGCGGCTGCTTCGCAATCTTCGCAAGAAACTGGTCCGGATTCAAAAGTTTTCTACCACCGCACTGACAATATCGCGCGCCACATCGCGGCTCAACCGATCGAGCGCCGGTCCGCTTTCATCGAAAAATTGATGAGGATCGACGGCCGTTGCGTAATCCTCATGAATGGACCAATTCGAGCGCGAATACAGAACGCGGCCGGTAGACCTCTCGACAAGCGAGGCCGCCAGGACCACACTGATTCGCACACTCGTGGATTTATTGGTCGTAGGATCGGCAACGGTGGGATAGACGCCCACCGTGTTTACCGTGCCATGGAGGATGGCATCCGCCGTGTTCGGATCGTAGACAATGCGAAACCGCGTTCTTGAAAGAAACTCTCTGCCGATTTCGCGAGGCAGAATATCGGTGAGCACGTAGCGCGTGGAAAGCGATCCGAACGCCGGAATGGCGATGGTCTGGACCGTCTTCGGAACCAAGTCAGCCTGGCCACCTGTGTGATAACCGCAAGCCAGAGCAATGGCAAATGCGCCCGCTGTAATTAACTTAAGCCTGTTAGTTTTGTGGGGCAGGTTGGTAACCTGCGGCCGATTGGCAATCGGCCTCCTCGACTCGTCTTCTATTGCACCTGCCTTTAACCGGAATCGGCTCATTGCGGTTTCGCTCCTTTTACCATACCGGCGAGAGCAACAGCCATATCGGCTCGCAAACGTAAATTGTCGCAGGTAATCCATAGCCAAACAGCACGCGGATTATTCTGATCTACGCGTATATCGCCCACGAACAGACCGCTTTGATTCGCTGTGTCCACATTGGTCGGCGCTTCCGTGCCGGCGCTGCGCACATCCATTCCCGCAGACGCCAACTCTTGGCCTACCGTTTCCGCCGTGCAATCCTTCTCGAATTCGACCCACAGCGAAATGCTATAGCCATGAAACACCGGCGCCTGTACCAACCGCAGCGACGGCATCGGCGGCTGGACAAGCAGTGTTGCCAAATGGCGTTCGATGCGGCGCTCGACATCAGCGAGTGCGACGGGAGCCTCCTCTCCATATTGCGACAGCAGATTGAAGCTCAGTTGCGCGTCAAAAATTTTCTTTTCCAGCGTTTTGAACGACAGCAGGCTGGAAGTTTGCTGCTGCAGCTCGGCGATCCCTTGCTGGCCGCGCTCGCTGGCAGGCTCGAACACGTGGGCCACAGAGCGCACCACGCGGCATGGCGCAGCAAGTTTTCGTAACACCTGCGCGATGGCGAGGGCCGCCGGATGCGGAACGGCCAAAAGCCAAGCCGGTGGAATCTCCGAAGAGGAAACAATCCGCACTTCCGGCTCATGGTCGAGATAGCCCGTGCAATCGATCACCATGGGAGGCGAAGCAACCTCTTTCGCCAGAGCGTATACCTTGCGGGCTCCGCCTTCATTTCCCGCAAGAACGATCACCCGATGATCGCGAACCGCGGCCGCATCGAAGGCTTCGACGAATACCGCTTCCCCATCCTGCGTTCCGAAGTTTCCTTCTGCATTCGCGGCGTATGGTGTGATGGGAGTGCGATGCGCGGAATGCGCCAGGACGTCTTCGATCTCGCGGCCAAGCAGCGTTTCGCTGCCCACCAATGCGATGCGTTCAGCCAACTTGATGCTCCGGCAGAGAAGCATGATGCCGCGATTTCCGGTACCGCCGCACGATCCCGCCAATGCGAATCACAATGCCACTCAAAAGATATGCGGAAGCTGCGATCAGCAACACCGGTTGCGACCATTGCGAAATCAAAAAAGCAACGCCGGCGACCACAAGCACAGTGAGCGGAGTGCGCGGCTTCGTGATGCTGACCTGTTTGAAGCTCGGATAACGCCACGTGCTCACCATCAGCAGAGAAACGATAACGGTAACGATCAGCCACAAGATCGAAAAGACAAAGGACCGAACCGGCGACGCATCCATGTATACGACTGACGCAATGAATCCTGCGCCGGCGGGAATCGGCAGCCCGACGAAGTATTTGCGGTCCGGCCGTCCCGGATTCTTCGGCATGGGGTTCGTTTGCACGTTGAAGCGCGCCAGCCGCACAGCTCCGCAAAGCAAATAGAAGAAGGAAACCAGATAGCCTGCGCGATTCAGTTGGCTCTGCACAGATCCATCGCCAGGCGGCACAACGAAAAGCACGCCCCAAACGAAAACCAGCACCGCCGGTGCGATACCGAACGTAATGACATCGGCGAGCGAATCCAATTCTCGGCCGAAGTCGCTGGTCGTATTGGTCATGCGCGCGATGCGCCCGTCGAGTCCATCGAACAGCACCGCGAACGCCAGCGCTTTCGCCGCAATCGCGAAGTGGACGTTCGTAGTAAGTTCGCCCGATTTAGCCAGCAGCGCGCCCTGAAAAGCCTGCAGAATGGCGACGAAGCCCAAAAAGATATTGGCGCTTGTAAATAGTGTGGGCAGGGCGTAAGCGGCCCGGCGCGGGCGTTTCCCGGAAACCGGCGGACCGGTAAAACGCTCTCGAATGCTCAGACAGACGCTCCCTCTCGGACGCGGCGCGCCAGAATCGTGCGCCCGCCCGCAACCCTATCGCCCATTTTCGCCTCCAGCTTCCAGTCTGGCCCAAAAAACACATCCACGCGCGAGCCGAACTTGATGTAGCCAATACGCTCGCCGGCGGTAAGGCTCTCGCCCACGCGTTTGTAACAGACGATGCGCCGCGCGATCAATCCGGCAATCTGCCGGCAGACCACACGGCTTCCGAAACCTTCTACAACCAACGTATTTTGCTCGTTTTCCGTAGACGCGGCTTCATGACTCGCAACCAGAAATTTCCCGGGACGATAGGCGATTTCGCGAACCACTCCAGGAATCGGTGTGCGGTTCACATGCACGTTGAATATGTTTAGAAAAATGCTTACACGCGTCTCCCCGGCATCCGCCCGGATAGAAACGATTTTGCCGTCGGCCGGCGATACAATCAACTCGCCCGCGGGCGGCGTACGTTGCGGATCGCGAAAGAAATACAAACAAAACGCCGCCAGAACATAGAATGGTAGACCTATCCACGGATTCAGGAAATAGGAAGATGCCAGGCCGAGTATAACTAGAGCACAGGCGTAGTAAATACCGTCTACAACGATGCGCAAAATACTAGTTTCTCATGAGCGGGCCATCAATATACTGCCCTATCCTCTCACCCGAAGGACCTTCGCCAAACTCGCCGGCGCCGCTGTCGCAACTCGTTCCATGCAGAGCGCGCGTATTGCCGCGGGAGACACGCCAAAGGCGATCTCCCTTTTCGATGGCCGCACGCTCGACGGCTGGATACAGATCGAGAATAACGCCGCTTCCCGCTCATCCGGTTGGGTAGTAAAGGATGGAGCGATGTCAAGCACCGGCGCCGGGCGCGGCGTCATTTACACGGCAAACGACTACAGCCATTTTCGATTGGAGTTCACCATGCGGCACGTCTCCGGCAATCCGGACCACCAGGCTTGTGTTCTCATTTTCTGCTCCCGTCCACGTGCCGGTGAGAAACCGCTGGATGCGCTCGGCGGCATTCAATTTCAGGTTCCTAAAGGCGGCCACTGGGACTATCGTCCTGGGATGAACAATGATGGCGGCCGCGAATTCACCAGGATCACAAAACCTCCCTTCGACGAGCATGCCTGGAGCAGCGTCGAAATCATCGCGGACGCCACAAAAGGTACGGCGCGCATGGCGGTGGCGCAGCCGCCGGGAACAAAAGCTGTTGAAGTGCTCGCTTTCAACGATCCCACCGCAGGTAAAGCGGGTCCAATCGCGTGGCAAATGCACAACGCAGGTTTATTCGACGAATATAAAGACATCACGATTGAACTGGAACCGAAGGACGACCGCCTGATCACTACCAGATGAGAGAAGAAGAAGTCATAGAATGTGCGGTCGAGGGCATGATGATGGAGAAACAAGAACCGCATGAGTGAAATAAGCAGGAAACTATTTCTAGAAGAAGCCGGAGGAAAAGGAGAGCCGCTGATTTTTGTGCATGGCCTGGGCGGCAGTTCCAACACCTGGTACCCGCAAGCGCAGGTGCTCAAGCGCGATCTGCGCCTGATCTGTTTCGATCTCGCCGGTTCCGGTCGCTCTCCGGTAACGGAAAATATTTCTATCGCAAGCCACTTGGACGACTTGCTGGGTGTAATCGAATATTCCGGCGCAAAGCGCGTGCATCTGGCCGGCCATTCGATGGGAACGATCGTCTGCCAGCACGCCGCCGCCAAAATACCCGACCGTATCGCGAGCATGGTGCTCGTCGGCCCGTTCCCCGAACCGCCAGAGCCGGCTCGCATCGCACTGCGCGAAAGAGCCGCCAAAGTGCGCTCCGATGGGATGCGTGCTGTCGCAGGCGCGATTGCCGCGGCCGGCACCTCGGCCGATACAAAAATCAACCATCCAACTGCCGTCGCCTTCGCGCTCGAAAGTCTGATGGCGCAAAATCCCGAAGGCTATGCGCGCAATTGTGAAGCGCTCGCCGCCGCAGTAGCCGCGGATCTTTCCGCTATTCAATGTCCAGTCCTGTTACTCACCGGAGATGAAGACCGCACCGCACCCGTCGCCGTTGCGCGCGCTCTCGCGAGCGCCATGCCAAACAGCGAAGTGCAAATACTTGCCGGCTGCGGTCATTGGGCGCCCATCGAGCGCCCCAAACAGGTGAATTACGCGATGTCTCTCTTCACCGCGCGCAACAAAAAGAAAACTACCTAACGGAGAACGTCATGCCAGGAATATTGTTCACCAACGCCGCGATATTCGAGGGCTCCGAAAATACACTAAGGCCCGGCGAAGTCGTGGTCGAAGGCAACCGCATCCTCTCGGTCGCCGCCCCCAACGAGCGGCTGCCCCGCGCCGGCCGCGAAGTAATCGACTGCAGTGGCGCAACCTTGATGCCCGGCCTCATTAATACCCACTCGCATCTGACCTATAACAACGGCACTACCGTCCGCGAGCTGACTGGCATGCCCGTGGAAGAACATGTGCTGTTCACTATGCACAACGCCAAGCTCGCGCTCGATATGGGCTTTACGGCATTAATTGGAGCAGCTTCGGCCAAGCCGCGCCTCGACATCGTAATCCGCAACGAAATCAACGCCGGAAAAATTCCCGGTCCACGCCTTCTCGCGGGCTCGCCGGAACTAACCGTTACTGGCGGACTTGCTGACGACAATCAGCTCAACCAGCAGCATCCTTCCATCTCGATCATCTGCGACGGTCCGCACGAATTCCGCAAAGTGACCCGCATGCTGATACGCGAAGGTGTTGATCTCATTAAATTCAATAATTCGGGCGACAGCTTTTGTTTCCCGCGCATGGCCGGATTTCACAACCCGATGACCGACGATGAAGTCAAAGCCATTACGGAAACCGCGCAGAACGTCGGCAAGAGAATTGCCGCCCACGCGCATGCCGATTCTTCCGTACGCCAGTGCCTCAAATTTGGCGTCGAATTCATCTTTCATGCGACCTTTGCCACCGACGAGACCATAGAAGCTCTCGCCGCGGCGCGGCACAAGCACTACGTCTCTCCCGCCATCGCCGCCCGCTACAACACCACCTATGAGGCCGCCGAGTGGGGCATCACAACTGACGTGGCAGAGATGATCGGCAACAAGCGCGAGCTCGAGGAAGGCATCAAAGTCATGCGCAAGATGCACTCTGCCGGCATCAAGATCCTTCCGTTCGGCGACTACGGCTTCGCTTGGCTGCCGCACGGCACCGAGTCGCGCGACCTCGAGCATTTTGTCAATCTCTTCGGCTTCGCGCCTTGGGAAGCTCTGCGCGCGGCAACCGCCTATAGCGGCGAAGCCTGGGCGGGCGACACCGGCGAAAAGCTCGGTCGCGTGCGCGAAGGCTATCTCGCGGACCTGATCGTAGTGGACGGCAATCCACTCCTGGACCTAAGTCTCTTACAGGATCGTCACTCGCTGCTCGCGATCATGAAGGACGGCGTGTTCCACAAACGCTACCAGGGCCGAGCGGTCGCCGAAGCCTGCTGACACATGACGCTTGCTACCGCGCCTGCACTCGGTCTATCCTTGCAGAGGTATTGTATGAAGATTCTGTCTCAAAAATCGATCCTCTGCGGTCTCGCGCTGCTTCTATGCGCAAATCTCGGCCGCGCCGCGGATCTCCCACGTAAGCCTAGCCTGACGCTGGATATCGCAAAACAAATCGCGCAGGCAGCGGAGAAAAAAGCTCTGGCGAACCACTGGGCGATGGTGATCGCCGTTCTCGACGACGGCGCCAATCTGTTGTGCCTGGAGCGCATGGATTCCGCCCCCATCGGCAGCCTCGAAGTCGCTCAAAAGAAGGCTCGAACAGCCGTCACTTTTAAATCGCCTACCAAAGATTTCGCCGATTCCCTCACCAAAGGAACCACCGCGCTCCTGAAGCTCGACGTTCTTCCCTTTGAGGGCGGAATTCCGCTCATCATTGACGGCAAAATAGTCGGCTCCATCGGCGTCAGTGGCGGCGCCGCACCGCAGGATGGCCAGGTTGCGCAAGCGGGAGCCGACTGGTTCAAAGCCAACGCGAAATAGCCAAAATGAGATTTCGTCCCACACCGGTCATACCGG
>JAICIH010000007.1 GCA_025924475.1 Bryobacteraceae bacterium | reverse complement strand
CCATCTTTCGTTCCGCCGTCAACCTATAACTGGACGTTTAACATTCAACAGGATCTTGGCCGAGGATACATTCTCGACGTCGCTTACGTCGGCAACGTAGCGCATCACCAAAGCGTGCTCGCCGGCACCCAAACGCTACAGCCAGGCGCATCGTCGACTCCAATCAATCTCGATTTCAACGCCGTCGCTCCCTACACCACTTGGACCCCCACAGGCGGCGCCAATCCTAGATATCTCGACCCGACCAGCAATGGCCACGGAACAGCAAGCTTTTATTCGACCAACCTCATCCGGGCATTAGCCGGCGGCTACCAAGGGTTAGGAAGCATTGCCCTGTATAGCTCGAATGGCGAGTCGAACTACAATGCGCTGCAGGTTCAGTTGAACAAACGCTTGGGAGGCCGTTTGCAATTCGGTCTCAACTACACCTGGTCCAAAACTCTGGTTTATACACGATACCAATGGACCCCGGATTCACTGAACAGGAATGTGGCCGGCGGCAATCGCCCGCACGCCGTGAACGCGAATTGGACCTATGCAATTCCCGATGGTAGCCGTTTCTGGAGTAACAGCTTCACGAAGCAGGCGTTGGACAACTGGCATGTGGCGGGCATTGGAACACTCTACTTTGGCCAGCCGCTAACGATCGGGTGCCAGGCGGTGAACGCGCCGGCCGGCTATTGGACGGGAACGCCGACCGGCGGCATTCCATTCCGTTGCCAGCAGACTGGATCGCTGTGGCTCGACAATAATGCAACCCCCACATCCGTCGGCTCCACGGCCGATCCGAGCCTCTGGTATAAGTTCAATCCGGCCAGCTTCACACTTCCGCCGGCGAATTCGCTGGGAATCGGCAACACGCCGCCGACACTAACCTATGGTCCGGGAGTCGCATCTTTCGATCTGACCGTTTATAAGGACTTCAAGATTACGGAATCGAAAGTTCTGCAAATCAAAGCGGAGGCGTTCAACGCCTTCAATCACTTCAACCCGGGGGCCCCGAACACACTTTTGAACATCAACTTCGCCTCGGGAGTGAATACGAACAATTTGTTCGGAACAATTGCACCTGCACAGTCAACAGTGAACGGTGTGATCTTTGGCGGCGCCCAGGTGCAGGCGCGGCACATGGTGCTATCGGCGCGATTTACTTTCTAAGCGCCGGTGGCGACAACGTTCGCCGCGAACTCGTGGTGGGCAATGGCGTACTCCATCGGGTAAATCAGAAATGCCAGCCATTTTTCGCCGGATAACGCAAATCAAGTGCGCGGCGCCACTGGCAGCTGAGCCTTGGCTTTTTGAGGCCTTGCATGCCATCCTAAACATATAGAGATTGTGGAAGTCCATTTGAATCCCGAGCAAGAAGCCCGCCTGAATCAGATCGCCACCCGCATCGGCAAGGAGCCTTCACAGATACTAGGCGATGCCGTCGACCGCATTCTTGAATATGATGAACGTTTTCTTGTCGCAGTCGAAGAGGGCCGTGCCGCCGCACTTCGCGGCGATTTACTAGAGCATGAGGATGTGGTCAACCGTATCGAACAGATGTTTCAGCCGTGATCCGGGTTCGCTGGACGACCCATGCGGCTGACGACTTGACCCGAATCGTAGAATACATCCGCAAAGACAACCCGGCCGCCGCGCAGCGCGTAGCCAGAACGATTTATAGAGCCGTTGCGGAGCTTCGCACTTTTCCGCAACGTGGCCGTATCGGCTTGGCTTCGGATACTCGGGAATTAATCTTTTCGCCCTTGCTTTATATCGCCGTGTACGAAATCGTTGACGATCAGGTAAATGTGCTACGTATTCGGCATGCGGCTCAGGACTGGCCTTAAATACCGTGACACGTTGAGTGCTCATTAGCGTACGATAGATCTTGCTGGCCGAAAAGGATCAGCTGCGGCCACGGTTGCTTCCTCTCCGAAATGGCACGAAGTGGGTTTTTTCCAAGACAAAATCCGGTAACATTTCTAGCCAAGTACTTTGGCCAGACACGCAAACCGGGGAAATGGCATCAGGAGGGTGATGTTGCTCGAAACAAAGGCTACTCCATCGTCGCGAATTGGTCCGTATTGCGTCGATTATCCTGATGACGTTCTGGCTCACGTTTCTCGCCTACGCCGCCTCATGGACTTTCCAGGCTGGCCCGGCCGAGCCGGCGAAAGGCGGTGGGATCGCGTTCCCGATGACGGCCGAGGCGTACCGCGGGTTCGCGGAGAAGATGGCAAACAATGCGAAGATGATCACCGTCAAGAGGCTTCCGCCCAACCTGAGTCCCGGCGCCCGCTTCGGATACAACTTCGTGGTCGGCGGCGTCAACCGCGGCTGGATTCTCGACGGTGACGACGAACGTGGCTGGGTCCTCTATCTCGACTGGAAGGGGAATGGCGACCTCTTGGCCGCGGAGCCATGGCATTTCCGGAAGGTCGACGGCCAATACCAGCTGGAAGTCGAGGCTTCCGATAGCGAGGCGCGCTGGCCCGTCCGGTTTGCCGTGACGCACGTCAAGGTGGAAGGCGAAGATAAGCTCGGCGTCGAAATCGGAACCGGAACCGTCCGCCGCGGCGTTATAAAGATCGATGGCAAGCAGGCCAGGTTTGCCTTGTCCGGCAGCGAGGGACAGTACAACGAACCGTACAATGTCATCACAATTGAAGCGCCGGGTGCTGCACCACAGCGCTATCGCATATCGGAGAAGCGATTCAACCTCTTCGGCAAAACGTTCGAGTTCACGGTCGATCCTCTCGGCCGCCACCTCGCGCTGACCGAAATCGCCAACGTCCTGCCCGAGCGCGTTTCTCTTGAGATCGGGTCCCACGCTCCGGAGTTCGACGAGCTCACGAAATTGCGGGGCAAGATGGTGCTGCTCGAGTTCTGGTCGACGTCGTGCGGGCCGTGCCGCATCAACGCACCGAAGAACGTCGCGTTTTACAACACGGTCCCGCGCGACAAGATCGAGTTCCTTGGCATCAGCAGCGACGAGTCCGACGCGACTTTAGTCGCCTTCCAGAAAAAGTTCGGGATGACGTGGCCGCAGATCCGCGAGCCGTTCGAAGGTCCCATTCACCGCCTGTACCGCGTCGACGCCGAGCCCACATACTACTTGATCGACCCCAACGGTGCGATTGTCGACAAGTGGATCGGCGGCGGCATGGCGGTCGAGCGTTTGACGAAGGTGCTCGGGCGCTAAGCCTGCACCGCCGGAAGCCGCGATTCTCGTCCCGTTCGATTCGCGCGAACCCAAACTCAGGAGATCGTGCCCAAACCCCATAGCCCCAATTCTCATCCGCGCGGCCCGGCAATCGGAACGCCCATTTCCTTACGCAGGCTTGCCGAAAGCTCACGGTCTTTAGCGGCGCCCATGTGCAAGTGCGGCACATGGTGCTATCGGCGCGATTTATTTCTAAGTGGAGGCCTAATCCGGTTCTTTCAACGCCACCGCATCATGCCGGCCACCTGGTCCTTTGCGCACCGGCACGCGCACGCGCGCATAGGGATCGCGTGAATCCGGACGCCGCTTTAACCAGCGCCGCACCGTCTCAATTACATCTTTCCTGAAGTTGTTCACGTTCCCGGCGCTCCTCTTCCGCATAATAGCGAGCTTTCGCGAACTCGTGGTGGGCGATAGCGTACTCCATCCGGCGAATCAGAAATGCCAGCCGTTCCTCCCCGGATGGCACGGATTCGAGATATCGCCGCGACCGGCCGCACTTCGCCGTCCATTCCGACCCTCCGCCGCAGAGGAGTCCGGCCAGTTCGCGCAAAGAAAACCAAAAGAATGCCGCCCGCCCGCGCGCGCGGCGCTCCACCGAAAGTTCTTCGATGAGCGCCAGCATCTCGCCCTGGAACAGCTCGCGGTACTCCGCCGGGTACAACCGTAACAGAAGCGCGCAGGCTCGCCTCATATTGCCTCCGCCGCGCGAGTTAATTGCTTCATGCGCGCCACCTCTGCTTTGAGCTGCCCGCGGCCCGCCGCTGTCAATCGGTAGGCTTGTTTGTCGCGCGATGTATCTTTCTGCGCAAATCGTTCGATCCAGCCGTCTTCGAGCAGCCGGCGAATGGCCCCATAGAGCGTTCCCGTGCTCAAACGAACCCGCCTTTCGCTAAGCGCTTCAATGTCCTTCATCAGCGCGTACCCATGGCGCGGTTTGTCCGCCAGGCTCACCAGGATCAAGAATACCGGTTCGGAAATAGGACGTGCAACGACATGTCGCATAACGTCATATTAACACAATCAATTGACCTTCACCACAATAAAGGTCAAATCATCGTATTGCGCGGCATCGGCAATCCAGGCGCGCAGCTCACCCGATATCTCGACCGACATTTCGTCCACCGGCAAATGAGCCGTTCGCCGCAGCAGCTCTTTCAGGCGCTCCTCGCCAAATTCTTCTTCGCCCGGATTTAGCGCTTCCGTGACGCCATCGGTAAAAGCGATCAGCACATCTCCGGACCGCAGCTCCGTTCGAGCCTCCTGATAATCCTCTTGCGGAAACATCCCAATGACCGTACCGCCGGCGGGAAGTTCTTCGACCTCGGCGCCGGAGCGCAGCAGGTACGGCGGATTATGGCCGGCGTTCACGTAGCGCAGCTCGCGCGTCTGTTCGTCAAGCTGAGCGTAGAAGAACGTCGCGTAACTGTTCGAGCCGGTCGAGCGATAGAGAAAGCGGTTCATGCGCGCGACCAACTCCGGCAGCGAGATGTTCTCTTCCGAAGCGAGAATACGCAGCGACGCTTGCACTACCGACATGACCAGCGCCGCCGCCACGCCTTTGCCGGCAATATCGGCCAGTGCAATGCCGATACGATGGCCGCCAGCGTCAATGAAATCGTAATAGTCGCCACCCACCCTTCGCGCCGGCAGGCTCACCGCTGCGAGTCCGGCGATGCTGCTCTCCGGAGATTTTTCAGGCAGCAGACGGCGCTGCACTTCGGCCGCCAGCTCCACATCCCTCCGCAGCTTTTCCTGTTCCACTACACGCTCGGTAAGCCGGGCATTTTCGAGCATCAGCGCAAACTGCGCCGCGCAACTGCGCAAAACGCGCTTCTCTTGCGCGCCGTATTCCTCTCGTCCGGCCGGAGCGCCGAGCAGCAGCACGCCGGAAATTTCGTTTTTTGCCCGTACCGCCACCGCCAACCGCGCGCCCGTACGCTCCAGTTCCTCGACAGCCTCCAACAGGTCTGGCTTATTTCCGGCGGCCCAGTCGCGCCAGGCCTTAAAGTCGCTTTCGGTGAAAGTCACTGGCGCGGAATAAAATTGCAGCCGTCTCAGCAGAAAAGCGTTTTCCGGTTTCTCCAGCAATACGGCGGAAGTCGCGCCGATTGCTTCCCGCAGGGTCGCCAATGCGCCGCGGATCGCCTCCGCGAAGGACTCGGCGTGCCGCGCCGCTTCCACGAACTCCGCCATGATCATACCTTCATCGAGCGGGCCGCCCTCATTCACCGGCCGCTGCCGCGTTTTGGTTTGCCACATCGAGCCGGGCTCATTGCGAATGGCGACCATCGGCGACAAGAGCGTTGCGCGCCACGCCGGAATGAAGGAAGCGAGCGCAACCACGCCCCCAACCAGCACGGTCGAATAAACGAACGGCAGAGCATTAACGCTCTGCACGCGATACGAATGCAAGAGCAGCCACGTGGCGACAGCTGCCGCGACACCGCCGAGAACCACGCCGTACAACGCCATCCTCAATCCGCCACCGATCACGAGCGAAAGCAGATCGCGCCGCACTGCACCAAGCGCCATCCGTGTGCCGATCTCGACTGTTCTGTGACGGACCGAATAGGCGACGACGCCATAGACGCCAAGCGTCGCCATCAGCAAGGCTGCCAGCGCGAAAAAACCGGTCAGCAGCGAGCTAACACGCTCGAGTGACAAAGAACCGCCGACTACATCGCGCATCCACTGGACATCGTGAATCGGTTGCTCGGGGTTTACGCTTTGGACAGCCTTGCGAATCTCCGGCACAAGCGCGCTCTCCGGCCGCTGCGAGCGCACCATGAGGTGCATGCGCTGCATCGCGAAGAGTGCGTTTAAAAAATAGATCTCCGGTTTCGGCGGTTTCCCCAGTCCCTGGTTGCGCGTGTCCCCGACGACGCCCACGATTTGCAGACGATCGCCGTTGGGGGCGCTAATGCGTGCATAAGCGCCCACGGCGGAGCGATGAGGCCAATAAAACTTCGCGGCGGCGCGGCTGATCACCACCATGGCCGGGTTCTCACGCGTATCACGCTCGTTGAGCAGGCGCCCTTCGAGCAGCGGAATCCGCATCGTGCGCCAATAGCCCGGATCGGCGACTAGAAAACTGATGCTCTGGACCGTCTTGGGATCGATCGTGTGGCCCTCCGGATATAGTGTCGTAACGAAACAGCAGCCCGCTACCGGCACATGATTGATCAATGCGGCGTTCTCTACCCCAGGAATTGCGGCAAGCGCCTGAATCAGCCGTTTTTCATACGGCAAGGTTTTTGCCGCCGTCCCATACTGCCTTTCCGGCACATCCAATTGGAAAGTCAGCAGATGATTCGCATCGAAACCGGGCTGCACGCTCCGTAAACTTTCCAGTTGCGCGATCAAAACGGCGCTGGCCGCAAGCAGCGTAAATGCCACCGCGATCTCGATCACTACCAAAGATTGCGATAGTTTCCGGCTACGCAGGCCTGCCGACGAGCGCGTACCGTCGCTCAGCGCTTCGTTCGGAGGAGTGCGTATCGCTTGCCACAGCGGCGCCAGGCTGAACAGAACGCTTGCCAGACAAGCCGCGCAGAGCGCAAACAACAGAACGGCGCCGTCCACGCGAATTTCATCGGCGCGCGGGATGAACTTGGCCCCAAGCGCGACTACCAGGCGCACCAGCGCGAAGCTCAATAAGACGCCAGCCACCGCGCCAACCAGCGATACGAGCAGGCCTTCGGAAAGATAATCGAGCGCCAACTGCAACGGCCTCGCGCCCAGGGCCACCCGAACCGCAGTCTCGCGCGAACGGGAAACGGAGCGCGCGACCAGCAATCCGGCCACATTGGCGCAGGTAATCAGAAGCAGCAAACCGGCCGCGCCGAACAGCAGTAGTAGCGTAGGCCGGATTTCACGAGTGACAATTTCGCGCAAGTCGCCCAACTCCGCCGTGAACGCCACGTGTGCGCCAGGGCTTTGTTTGGCGATTTGCGCGGCGGCAGCTTTCACGTCCGCTTGAGCGGCCGCAAAACTTACACCCGGTTTGCGCCGTGCGTAGATGAAGTAAATGCTCGAGCTGCGATCCTGTGCTGCCACATGTGGATCGAGCGGCAGCCAGACATCATTGCCGGTCAAAACGCCAGGGCCGCCGACCAGTCGAAACCAAGGCGGCATGACACCCAACACCGTATAGGACCGGCCATTGAGGACGATCGCCTGGCCCAGAATCTTATCGCGCCCTCCGAGCCGTTCGGTGAGTGCGCTCGAAATGACAGCCACAGAGTAACCATCACCATCCCGAAACCAACGCCCCGCAACCGGATTGACGCCGAAGCTGTTCGCGAGGCCGGCCGTTATATCGACGCCGCCAACGTGCTCGGGGCGCCCTGGCGATGTCAGGTTGAATTGATCGTTCCGGAACCAGCCGAAGACATCGAAGCTGTGCGTCCGTCGTGAGAATTCGACTACGTCCGGATAATTCACCGACGAGACGCCCGGCTCCGCAAGTGACGCCGCATACAGCGCCACAAACCGCTCGCCCTCCCGATAGGGCAGCGGCTTCAGCAACACCGCATGAACGACAGTGTAGATGGCGGTGGTGGATCCGATCCCCACCGCCAGTGCCGTGGCGGCCAATAGCGCAACGCCTTTAGCGTTCTTCCATGACCGCCAGGCGTACACGGCTAGGCGGCCTTGCGAACGGTCCCGTGCGGATCGAGCACGTACTTCTTGGCCGCGCCCTTATCGAAGTCCTGATATCCCTGCGGAGCGTCCTCGAGACCAATCACCGTTGCGTTCACAATTTTCGCAATCGGCAGCCGGTCATACAGAATCGCCTGCATGAGCTGGCGGTTGTACTTCAGCACAGGCGTTTGCCCCGTGTAGAACCGGTGCGATTTCGCCCAGCCGAGCCCCAAGCGCATGCGCAGATTGCCGTGCTGTGCGGCCTCGTCTTTCGAGCCTGGATCTTCTGTCACGTAGAGGCCCGGAATGCCGATAGCGCCCGCGGCGCGCGTGACGGTCATCAGAGAATTCAAAACTGTCGCCGGCGCTTCTACGTTGTGCTGCGCTCCGTGCCCGTGCGCTTCGAATCCGACCGCGTCCACCGAAGCATCCACTTCCGGAGTTTTGATGACCTGCTCGATCAGCTCGCCGAGCTTATCGCTCTTCTTCAAATCGATCGGCTCGAAACCAACATTCTTCGCGTGCTTCAAACGTTCGTCGTTCATGTCGCCGATCATCACGACGGCGGCTCCGAGAATGCGCGCCGATGCCGCAGCCGCCAATCCGACTGGACCCGCGCCGGCGATATACACGGTCGATCCTACGCCGACACCCGCGTTCACCGCGCCATGAAATCCGGTCGGCAGAATGTCGGAAAGCATAGTGAGATCGCGGATCTTCGCCAATGCCTGTGCCTTATCGGGAAACTTCAGCAGATTGTAATCGGCATACGGCACCAGCACATAATCGGCCTGGCCGCCGACCCATCCGCCCATATCCACATATCCATAAGCGCCGCCTGCGCGCGACGGATTCACGTTCAGACACACGCCCGATTGCTGCTCCCGGCAGGTGCGGCAGCGGCCGCAGGCCACGTTGAACGGAACGCTCACAATGTCGCCCACGTTCAGAAACTCGACGTCTTTGCCCTTCTCGACGATTTCGCCGGTGATCTCGTGGCCCAAAATCAACCCACGCGGGGCGGTAGTTCGTCCGCGCACCATGTGCTGGTCCGAGCCGCAGATATTCGTCGAAACGATCTTCAATATCGCGCCGTGCTCGATCTGCTGGCCTTTCGGATTCTGCATCTTCGGATAATCGATGCTCTGTACTTCGACCTTCCCAGGTCCTAAATATGCAACGCCTCTGTTGCTTGCCATATCATGCTCCTTTTCTATTTCACTTGCCCAACATCGGGAATAACTGCCGGATGCGCGCCTCGTCCGGACGCGCGCCATATTCGCAAATCTCGAACGCTTCGTAGTATTGCGTCGAGTTGCCTTTTTCCGGTCCGGACCATTTGATCAAAGCCGCGCGCACATCCGGTTTGATGGCGCGAGTGCGGCTGTGTTTCAGCCACATTTTCCGCTCGGCATGATCTTTCGGAACTTCATCGAATTTGCCATCGACCCACGGCAGCCACTCATAGAACTGCGAAACGTGGGAATCCATCGCATCGATCTTTTTATCGATTACTTCGTCTATCCGTACCGCAATATCGGGACGGAACGGATTCGGCCGCTGAAAACCATCTTCGTAGTACATGAAAACCGGATTTTTGCGCAGCGCCGGCACTTCAGGGATTAAATGCGGCACCACCACCATGTACGCCGCGTCCTGCACCAGCACGCCCGTGTAGCGGTGATCGGGATGATAATCGTTAGGACGCGGCGCAAGCACCAGGTCGGCCTTCCAGCCGCGAATCTCGCGAATCACCTCCTCGCGCACATCGAGCGTCGGCAACAATTTTCCATCGTGATTGTCCAGCACGTCGTACTCGATGCCCAGACGTCGCGCGGATTCTTTAGCCTCTCCGAGCCGGCGGCGGGCCAATTCTACGCCGTGCATCGTTTGGTGGCCGACGTCGCCATTGGTGATGGAAACGAATTTCACGGCGGCGCCCATTTTCTTCCAGAGCGCCGCGCTTCCGGCGGCCCGGATGTCACAATCGTCGGGATGCGCGCCGAAGGCGATCACCCGAATCTGGCTTTCCTGCCCAAGCAGCATAGTCACAGATCCCAGCATAAGTGCGCCCAGCATAAGCGCAATGGTTTTCATGCAAAGATCATACGCCCTGCGGAATCGCGCCCGTAAGCGCGCGCGTGTCATCATGTCACATTTGTAGGCAGAGAGAAAACAATGACCGGCAAATTCATCAGCGCAAGAGACGTCAAACGAGAAGAATTAGAGTGGGGATCGCTGGCCTGGTTCAGCAGTCCGGCCGCCTCCGGCGCGAAAAACCTGGTGGTCCTTGAGGTGACACTCGGTCCCACGCGCGGCCACAATTTTCACAAACACCCCCAGCAGGAGGAGCTGATCTATGTGATCGAAGGAGAAATCGAGCAGTGGGTCGATCGTGAGAAGCGAACGCTCCGGCCGGGAGACTCCGCCTTCATCGGCGCCGATGTCGTACACGCCTCCTTCAATGTCAGTGACCGGAATGCGAAACTGCTGGCCATTCTAGGCCCGTGCATCGGATCGGAAGGCTACGAACTGGTGGACGTCGCCAACCAGGAACCCTGGGTCTCGCTGAGGAAGAAGATGTGAAAAAATTGGGGACTGACTGAAGCGCCGTTCTCTAAGTAGCTGAAAGACAATTCCCGCAACGCAGGCGCGGCTGTCTGTCCCAATTTTTTCACATTCCCAAAGTGAAGCGCCGTCAAACATGAATCGCGGTCGAGCGCGCGCCGCCGGATTGCTGAATCGCTTTGACAAGCAACTCGGCGCAGGCGGAAGCCCGTTCGGTTTCGACCGAACCCACATTGAACCTCACAACGTCGCTATGGCCCGGCGAAAGATAAAACACTTCGCCCGGAGCAACCAGCACCCCGAGCGAAGCGGCGCGTTCAATCACTTCAGTGGCGTCACAGTCACACGGCAGATGAATCCATAAGTTCACTCCATCGTGCGCGGGCCGTATCACGACATCCGGGAGACCGCAGTTTGCCAGCACGCCGGCAACACGCTCGCGTCTGACCCGATAGGTCTGCCGCACCCGGCCTAACCACGAAACCAATTCTTCGTCCTGCAAGACTCGCGCTAGCACACGTTGCAGCAGGCGCGAACTCCACCCGTCGGCATGGCTCTTGGCTTCCTGCAGCAGCATTTTCAAGCGCGGCCGCGCGGCAGCCACGGATAACCGCAGATCGGGCGCGATCGACTTCGAGAACGACCGGATATAGATAACACGCTCTTCCAATCGTGTATCGGCCAGCAACGATCCGACCTGATGCTCCGCAATATCGCCGAAATGATCGTCTTCGATGGCAAGCACCTGCGCGTACTGGCTCAGCACATCTCCGAGCGCCCGCCGCCGCTCGAGCGTCCACGAGGCCCCCGTTGGATTGTGGGCGCGCGGAGTCAGCAGCACTGCATTCGCGCCGCTGCGGATCGCAGCTTCCAATGACTCCGGCCGCGCTCCATACTCGTCCGTTTCGATTCCGATCATCCGAATGCCCACGTGGTCCCAGGTATCGAACATCGTGTAATATCCCGGCTGCTCCACGGCAACAACCGCTTCGCGCCTCCCGCCCAGACGACCGGCAACATCCGTAGCCAATGCCATGAATTGTTGCGCCGACGTGCCGATCACCAAATCTCCGCCCGCCGCGGGAATACCCTCCGCGCTCAGCCGCGCCGGTAAAATCTCCCTCAATACTTCGATCGGGTCCGCGTTCTTGTACTGCAAGTCGCGATTCGTGACATCGTCGAAGGCCGATTTCCAATGCCGCTTAATGAGCTTGACAGGCAGCAAAGACGGATCGGGCCCTCCGAAGCTACAGTTGGCCGCATTCGCGAAAGTCGAACGCAGCCTGTCCATCAAACTCACCAGCGCCCGCCGCCGCCAGGGACTCTTCACACCTGCGTAGCACCGCGCGTTTGTCACCACAGAGGCGGCAGGTAACGAGGAGGCGCGCTCGTATTCCCCGCGTTCCGCCACGAACGTTCCGCGGCCGATCTCGCCGCGCGTCCATCCATCCTCGGCCAGCGATTTGAACGCCGCTGTCACGGTCGTCAGGCTCACCCCCAACTCGGTCGCAAGCCGGCGCAGTGTGGGCAGGCGGTCGCCCGGTTTTAGCTGGCCGGTCCGGATTGCCTGGCACACGTTACTCGCAATCTGCTCGTATCGCGGCGCGCCATCCGGTTTCAGTCTGCCTGTACTGAGGAGAGGAGACATTGTACTGACATTGTCATTATGCACCGCCTCGCATATTTCACGCAATTCCCTGTTGACACACGCCAGGAAGCGGTCTAGTCTAGATCATCATTGTCCTCCTTGCTAGAGAACAATCAGCACACAATGCTGTGTGACATTGTACTTGGATTGATCCGCTCTTCCCGGAAAGGGCCTCAATGAAAACCGTCGTCACGCCGGGCGCTCTCGATACCAAAGGAGCGGATTACGAGTTTCTCGCGAAAAGCATTCGGTCCCACCGCGTCAACACCCTGACCGTCGATTTCGGCGTGATGGGCGATCCGCCTTTCATTCCGGAAGTGACCAATGTGGAAGTGGCACGCGCCGGCGGAGCGGATCTAGCGAGCCTCCGTCAATCCAAGGACAAGACTCGTGCGATGCGCGTCATGTCCGACGGCTTAGCGCGCATTCTTTCGCGCTTGCGCGAAGAGCGAAGACTCGATGGCGTCTGTGGCATGGGCGGCAGCAGCGGCACAACCATCCTCAGCGCGGGCGTGCGCGGACTGCCGATCGGCGTTCCGAAGCTTTTGGTCTCGACCGTAGCCGCCGGCGACGTCTCCGTCTACGTCGGCTCGGCGGATGTGACGATGATGCATTCGGTCGTCGATGTCGCTGGGCTAAACTGTATCAGCCGCGAAATCTACACCAACGCGGCAGCCGCCATCGCCGGCATGGTCGAAGCAACACGGCCTCGGTCCGAAGGAGAAAAGCCGCTCGTCGCCGCTTCGATGTTCGGCAACACCACTGCCTGCATCGACCGCGCGCGCGCTTCGCTCGAATGCACCGGCTGCGAGGTTCTCGTCTTCCATGCCACCGGAAATGGCGGCAGAACGATGCAGCGGCTCGCGGCAGAGGGGCTCTTATCAGGCCTGCTCGATCTGACGACCACCGAGCTCGCCGACGAGGTGTGTGGCGGAGTGTTCAGTGCCGGGCCCGAGCGCGTTCTGATCGGTGCGCCCTGCGCCATACCCGTTGTCTTGGCGCCGGGCTGCGTGGATATGTGCAATTTTGGCCCGCGCGAATCGGTCCCTCCCCGATACACATCCCGCCTGCTCTACGAATGGAACGCGACTGTGACGCTCATGCGCACGAACCACGACGAGAATCGCAAAATCGGCGCGCTGATCGCCGAAACGGCGAACCGGTGCAGCGGGCCGGCAGTCGTGCTGTTGCCGTTGCGTGGAGTCTCAATGCTGGATTCCCCAGGCGGACCGTTCTGGGATGAAGCGGCGGACCATGCCTGCTTTGACGCCATTCGCTCCCGGTTGAACAAAAACATACCGGTGATGGAAATCGACGCCAATATCAACGATCCGATCTTCGCCGATCGCGCGACACAGC
Source organism: Bryobacteraceae bacterium (assembly GCA_025924475.1). GTDB lineage: Bacteria > Acidobacteriota > Terriglobia > Bryobacterales > Bryobacteraceae > Bog-105. The sequence goes on along the minus strand of JAICIH010000007.1, from coordinate 30,454 downwards.
TGCTTTTGGAATTGAGTACAACACGAACTCTATGAATACACGCAACCCAGATTGGAAGGCCAGGCTGCAATCGGCGGCCGCGCGCGGCGAACTCATTATCGGTGCCGGCGCGGGAACAGGCTTGTCGGCCAAGTGTGCCGAAGAGGGCGGCGCGGACCTGATCATCATCTACAACTCCGGTCGATTCCGTATGGCGGGACGCGGCTCGCTCGCCGGAATGATGCCCTATGGCGACGCCAATTCCATCGTCATCGACATGGCGCGGGAGGTACTGCCGATCGTACGTGCGACTCCGGTGCTTGCCGGCGTCTGCGGCACAGATCCGTTCCGGCTCATGGACTCCTTCCTGCGCGAGCTGCGCGGGATGGGCTTTGCGGGCGTCCAAAACTTTCCAACTGTCGGCCTCATCGATGGAACGTTCCGAGTGGGCCTCGAGGAAACCGGGATGGGGTTCTCCCGGGAAATCGAGATGATCGCCCTGGCGCATGAATTGGACCTGCTGACATGTCCATACGTGTTCGACGAAGATCAGGCTTGCGAGATGGCCCGCGCGGGAGCCGATCTGCTGGTCGCGCATGCCGGGTTGACCACTAAGGGATCGATTGGCGCTCAAAGCGCCATGACACTCGAAGAAGCCGCCGCGTTCGTGCAGCGCATTGTAAACGCTGGAAAGAACGAACGCGATGATCTGCTCGTGCTCTGTCATGGTGGACCGATCGCCGAGCCCGAAGACGCAGCCTGGATCGTGGAGCATACGCGAGATGTGGATGGTTTCTTCGGCGCCTCTTCTATCGAGCGGCTCGCCGCCGAGATCGCCATCACGCAGCAGACGCGCCGCTTCAAATCCGTTCGCCCAACTCGTAGAAGCCGGCAAAGAACCGCGACCGTAAGGGAGCGAACGGGAATCACTTCAGGGGGACAAACATGAAGTTAGTAACCACGAACCGTCATGTAACTGAGATATGGCTCAAGTTATCCGTGGCCTTTCTCCCACTATGTCTTCTCCTTCTATGCTCAACGAGCTTATTTAGCCAAGCCGACACAGGAGTGATAACCGGCACGGTGATCGATCCTTCGGGCGCAGTCTTGCCAGGCGTGAAAGTCACCATCACGGCTATCGAGACCAACCGGCGGCAGACCTTCGTCACCGACAACTCAGGGCGTTATTCGTCCGGGCCGTTGCGAGTCGGCGAATACCGGATTGAAGCCGAATTGACCAGCTTCAAACGGCTCGTCCGTCCGTCCATCTCGCTCCAGGTTCAGGAAACGGCTGTCATCAACTTGCAAATGGAGCTCGGCTCGGTAACACAACAGACCACCGTTACCGCCGCTGAGGATTTGGTGCGAACTGCCGATGCCTCGCAGGGCGCGGTGATTGACGAGCGCAGAGTGGTGGACCTGCCACTGAATGGCCGCGATTACGCTCAACTATCGCTGCTTTCCGAAGGCGCCTTAGAGCCTCCCGGTCAGGGCCGCACCGCAACCGGAGCCAACAACGGCACCGATAGCAGGGCCGGCGGATTCAGCGCCGGTGGCCAGCGCACCATTGACAACAACTACCTGATTGACGGATTCAATAACAACACCGACGACACGTCCTTTGACAGCAATCAGGCCGAGGCCATCAAGCCCTCCGTCGATGCGGTGCGCGAGTTTAAGGTACAAACCAATTCGTACTCGGCGGAATTCGGGAGAGCGGCCGGCGGAGTAGTAAATCTCACCCTCAAATCGGGCACCAATCGCTTTCACGGCACCGCATACGAGTTTCTGCGCAATGAAAAGCTCGATGCCCGGAACTTTTTCGATCCCGCCAGCACGCCTCCATTCAAACGGAATGATTATGGATTTACCCTGGGTGGGCCCACTGTTAAGGACAAGGCTTTTTTCTTCTTCTCCTACGAGACTCTTGCCCGGCGAGAATCCAAGACCGCGAATAACACGATTCCGACAGCCAAAATGAGAGGCGGCGACTTTTCCGAGCTAGCCGCCACCGTCTACGATCCTTCGACCTTCAACTCCGCAACGCGAACCCGCCAGCCTTTTCCCGGCAATATCATTCCTGACAACCGCATCGATCCTATCGCGAAACAGTTCATGGACTTTTATCCGGCTCCGCAGAGCGGCCGACTTTCTCAGAATTTCATAATCAATCCGCCGGACAGAGAAGATGTCAGCAGGATCAACACGCGCGAGGATTTCCAGCTATCCCAAAATCACCAGCTCTCGTGGATGTTCAATCGCCAGACAGACGACATACCGGCGTCTCCCGTCCTGCCCTCTCCGGCATTTGGCGGCGACAGCCGGGCTACCGGTGTGCAGGCCTATAATACCGGCCTTTCCTGGACTGCTATTGTTTCTCCTGCAGTTGTGACAACCACCAAAATCGGCTGGGCGAAAGATGAATTCTTAATCAACTTTTCCCCGGAAGCAATTGCGCTCGGGGATGTGAATGCAAAGTTCGGATTGCAAACCCCTGCCTCGACTCTACCCGTAAAATATCCCTCCATTAACATGACTGGATTTACCGGGCTCGGAGTAGGAAATTTTCTGCCCGTTTGGTCTAACGGACAAAACCGGCAGTTAAAAAACGATACCAGTTGGATCAAGGGAAATCATAACTTCCGATTCGGCCTCGACTTTCAATGGATACAAACCAATAACCTGAATGCCCGCAACCAGGGAGGAAACTTTAGCTTCAGCGGCAGATATACCAGGAATCCGCTCAACGCCACTGGCGGAAGTGCGGTTGCCGATTTCCTTCTCGGCAATGTAGATGGCAGCACATTCAGCACGAACACGAGAATCGATGGGCGGGCCACTTTGCTGGCAGGCTACGTCCAGGACGACTGGAAAGTAAATCAGCGCCTCACTTTGAATCTGGGTTTGCGCTACGAATTTATGCGTCCCTTTGAAGACAAATACGACAAGCTCGCGAATGTCGATCTCGATACCGATCCGCTACATCCCACGCTGATACTTTCAAGCCAGGTAGGGCAGTCCTCATTTGTCAAAGCGGATCCCGATAATTTCCAGCCACGTGTTGGCTTAGCGTATCAACTGATTCCACAAAGGCTCGTACTTCGAACCGGGTACGGGATCTATTACCCGCTCGCCAGGTTTTCTCCGTTTGGAGATTCCGATTCCATTCTCGTAAATCCTCCTTACAACATCGAAGTGGCTACCAGTAGCGATGGCATTACTCCCGCATCGCTGCTAAGGAATGGAATTCCAGCGGATACACTGGCTCTGCAGAATGCGCAGAGCGTATCCCTGGCTTCTCACCAGCGCAATCCCGCCTTGGGCTATGCTCAGCAATGGAATCTGAATCTGCAGTATCAATTGGCTAACAATTGGATGGTCCAGCTTGGTTACTTTGGCACAAGAGGAACCCACTTAGTCAATAAAGTCGATGCCAATTATGTAGAATCGCTTGCTCCTGGAAATATAAACCAGCGGCGTCGTTTTAAAAGTATCTTGATTCCTTTAACAGTTCCTGGTGCGGCCGGGCTCGCTTCGGGAGTTGTAGTCTCGCCTCTAGGAGCGATTACTCGGACCGAATATACCGGAAATAGTATCTTCCACTCGATGCAAGCAAAGGTGGAGCATCGATTCTCCCAGGAGTTCACTTTGATGGGCTCCTGGATCTGGTCAAGGTCAATTGGAGATGTTATCGGCGACAATGGACCCGGACAGTCTCCCGGCTCCGGTTTTCAGAATCCCGCCAATCTTCGCGCCGAGCGAGGACTTCTGGATACTCACCTCGGGCAGCGTTTTGTCTTGAGCGGAATTTGGGACTTGCCCTTTGGGCGCGGCAGGCAGTTCGGTTCCAACTTGAATCCTGTTCTGAACGCAATCCTCGGGGGCTGGAGCTTCGGAGGCATTCTCACCCTTACAGCGGGAAGACCATTCAATGTCACGGTAAGCGGCAATCCTGCTAACTCAGGCGGTACGAATCGAGCCGATGTGGTGGGTGATCCGTACGCTGTTCCAGGCGGGCAAAGTGTAAATCAATTTTTTAATGTCGCCGCTTTTCGAGCGAATAGACAGTTTACGTACGGCAACCTGGGCCGGAACGCTCTGCTGGGGCCACACTTTACGAACTTGGATTGCTCGCTGGAGAAACAAGCCACCCTTTTCACTACGGGGGATCAGCCTTGGAACCTGCAGTTTCGCTGGGAGTTTTTCAACGTTTTCAACCACACGAATTTCGGTTTCCCAGGCGGCACTCTCGGCACACCGACTTTCGGACAACTCACCGTTGCCGATCCCAGCCGCAAAATGCAAGTAGGCCTGAAACTAATCTTCTGATGTCAAATGTCTTCTACATACACTTCGAACTTTTGAGAATTTTAACTGAGCCGCGACCGCGAGGGAGCGGTAACGTTCGCCCCGAGTATGGAGGGCACTTATGAAGGAAAACCAACCATGACTCGTTCCCTTCTCGCCACCTCGTTTCTGATCGTTCTGCTCTGCAGCGCTCAAACAACCGACATCCTGCAGAATCCAACCCAAGCCGAGCAGCAGAACTTCGGAAGCGGAGAATGGCCGGTATATCGCGGCAGCATGGATTGGCCCATCTATCGCGGCGACCCGAAAGGAAATCAGTACGTCGCCTTCGCGCAAATCAACGCGACCAACGTCCACAAGCTTCGGCCCGCCTGGGAGTACCACACCGGAGACGCCTCCAAACGCTCGACCATGTATGCGAATCCTATCGTCATCAACGGGGTCATGTACATCAGCACGCCTAGCCTGAAGGCGGTGGCCCTCGACGCAGCCACCGGCCGCCAACTCTGGGTGTTTGATCCTGCCAAATACCACAACGGCGTCGTCACCAGGTTGCGCAACCGCGGCGTCACTTACTGGAAGGGAAAAGAGGGCGAGCGCATATTCGACTTTGTCAGGGACCGCGTCTACGCGATCGACGCAAAGTCGGGTAGTCTCATTCAGTCGTTCGGCAAAGACGGCTACATCGATCTGCGAGAGAACCTCGGCGTAGATCCGGCGGGCGTGGCATTGGAAATGACCTCGCCTGGCGCGGTCTACAAAAACCTGCTCATTCTGGGCTCGCGCGTAAACGAGACCTACGGCGCATCGCCCGGCTACATCCGCGCCTACGACACCGTGACCGGACAATTGAAGTGGACGTTCCATACCATCCCGCAACCCGGCGAGTTTGGTTACGATACATGGTCCTGGCCCAAGGGAGAAACCTTCGGCGGCGCCAATGCCTGGGGCGGCGTCACCATCGACGAGCAGCGCGGCTGGGTATTCGTCGCAACCGGGTCGGCGACGGACGATTTCTATGGAGGCTTCCGAAAAGGGAAAGATCTGTTTTCCGACTGCGTCCTGGCGCTGGATGCGACAACTGGCAAGCTGAAATGGCACTATCAAACCGTCCGTCACGACCTCTGGGATTACGACAATCCCCCAGCTCCCATTCTGGTGACTCTGCGAAACGGCAAAACGTCGCGCGATGCGGTCGTGCAGCTCACGAAGATGGGGCTGGTGTTCGTGCTCGATCGGGATACAGGCGAGCCGATCTTCCCGGTTCAGGATGTGCCTGTGCCTCGCTCCGATGTGCCGGGAGAAGAGACTTGGCCAACGCAACCCATCCCGCTAAAGCCTCCGCCGCTTGTGCGCCAGGCAATCACCGAAGCCGATCTGACGAACGTCACACCGGAAGCGCACGAGTACGCACTGCACGAGTTCAGGAAATACCGCTCCGGCTCGATCTACAACCCGCCCAGCCTCCGGGGCACAATCACCATGCCCGGCCACCTCGGAGGCGCGGAGTGGCACGGCGGCTCCTTCGATCCGCGCTTGAACGTGCTGTACGTCAATGTGAATGAAGTCCCGACCATCAATCGCCTCAGACCGGTCTACGGTACGCAAAACGGAAAGACCGAAGCGGATTTAGGTCGCCAGATCTACGAAACGAATTGTATGGCTTGCCACGGCGCGAATCGCAAAGGCGATCCGCCGCAAATCCCGGCGCTACTCAATCTGGATCTGCGCCGGCCGGAATTCAAAAAGGTCATTACCGAAGGCCGCAACAACATGCCCGCTTTTCGCCAGTTGCACGACCAGGAGCTGAACGCACTGGCAGCCTACGTCAGCAGCGCTCCCGCCGCGGTTCCAACTAGCGGCGCAACCGCGCGGCGCTACTCGCTCGACGGCTATATTCAATTCGCGGACGCTCACGGAGTGCCGTTGATCTCGCCGCCCTGGGGCACCCTGAATGCCATTGATCTCCACAGCGGGCGAATTTTATGGAAGGTTCCCCTCGGTGAATATCCGGAACTCGCGGCGAAGGGGATTCACAACACCGGCACCATGAACTTCGGCGGCGCAGTCGCAACCGCCGGCGGCGTCGTCTTTATTGCCGCTACCGCGGACGAGAAGATCCGCGCGTTCGAGTCCTATTCAGGGCGCGTGCTGTGGGAATATCAGTTGCCTGCCGGCGGCTATGCGACGCCGAGCGTGTATGTGATCAACGGCAAGGAATACGTCGCGATTGCCGCTGGCGGTGGTGGCAAGAATGCAACAAAAGCTGGCGACTCGATCATCGCCTTCGCGCTACCGGACTTGAGCCACACGGAGCAGCCGGCAACTTCGGATTGGATCCAGCTCTTCGACGGCAAGACTCTGAATGGATGGGTGCACATGAACGGCTCCCATACCTTCGATGTGGAGGACGGCGCTATTGTAGGCCGCACCGTCGAGGGTAGCGTGAACTCGTTTCTCTGTTCGCTCCGCGAGTTCGATAACTTCGAGCTGGAGCTCGAGACTTACATCGATCCGCTCACCAACTCGGGCATACAGATCCGGACCAAAGTCAGACCCATCACCGAACCCGGCTCTCTCGACATCATGGGCGCGGGACGAGTGAATGGCCCGCAGGTGGAGATCCGGAGATTCTATAAGGGATTGCCAACTACAGGTGTGCTCTATGGCGAGGCTCTCCGCACGGGCTGGCTCTCATCGCAGCAGAAGATCGAGCAAGGTCATCCCTATTTTGTTGCCGATGGCTGGAACAAGCTCCGCATCGTGGCAAATGGACCGCGGATTCAGACCTGGGTGAATGGTCATTTAATCGAAGACCTCGCGAACGAACAAGTCTATAAGACCCACGCCAAGGGTTTCATTGGCCTCCAAGTCCACACTATCGGCGACCACGAAGTCAATCAACCCGAAAACGCAACATTAGGCATAACCAAGAGCCAGCCGCTCATGGTCAAATTTCGCAACATCCGTATCCGGCCGCTCGCTCCGAACAACTGACTCGGCATTAGCGCCAGCTTCAAGGTTTTTCAGCATTGATTGAGAATGATCGCTGGACCAGTCCACAGACTCGTGATCCAGAAGCACTCGCGAACGTCGGCGAACGCTGTATGCAACTGCACACGCAGAGGTGAAAACCGCGATTGTGCACACACGCCGGTGACGGCCGCAACCAGCGCCACGTAAGAAACCGCTGCATACACCTGTTGGTCGAGGGGTTCGCGAGTAAGCCAGAGCTAACGGTAAGAGCATTAGCGCCGCGATCCATGCAAATGCGAAACACAGAAGCAAGCATTCGAGGGCGCGACGATCAATCGCACCGTGTTGCTCGCCGTTGCGGAGCAACTCAATCATGAGATTCTTTCTTCGACCAAAGAGGGCGAGTTTACTTCAATGACGGTCTGCTGACCTGCTCAATTACGAGGTAGTTGACTGAGTCAGCGACTGGTTTCAATTCGAGCCCTAGTTGCTCGCGGACGGCTTCGACGATTGGAGGTCTCCGTTTGTCGGGAAACGATACCATCTGACGAAGTAGCCCGTTGTCTGACTTCGGTACTGCAGTTGCAAACTGCAGGTCAACATCCAGCCGTCCTTCATAACCGGTTCTGTCGTGAATGGGCAGGTTGCTGAACATTGAAAGCCGTTTAACCAATTGCTCAGTGGTTACTGCCGTCCCTTGCAGCCAAACGAAACCCTGGTAAACGGCAACGCGCAGAAGCCCTGCCGGGACCTTCGCGCTAGTGATTTCGCTCGAAGGTTGCCCCATCAATGCATAGGCTTTGATTTCGGTCGGTTCTCGCCGGACTTTCAGATTAAACTTGTCTGCCAGTAACTCCTGAAGCGCCGCTCCTGCCCGCGCCTCAGTAATAGTCTTCTTCGATAGCCCTTCAATCTGATAACGCTCAGAAGCAAGCCAAGCGGGTCCGCCGATGATCTGTTTGTGCTCCACATTGTATGCACTCTGAATCAGATTAATGACAGTGCCGTTTACCGACATAGAATGACGATCATGTAGGACTATCCCGGTGTAATCATCGTTGCTCGAGAACTTGATTGACGCGGAATCAAACCTGACATGTTCGGTAGAAGATTGCGCCTCAATTGGAGGTGCATTGATAATGCCGGCCACGACTGGCGCCATAATCGCGCAGCTCGCCAAGAGCGCCAGCATCATCCTTTTTACGAATGCCCAACCGTTTCGGTTTGGAGTTCGTTAATATTGCCCTGATCCGCCGCTTCAAGCTGCCGCCAGTGACGCCAGAAACCCAAATCGGAGTCGACGTTATGTAAAATCGGCACACCTTGAGAATGCATTCTGCATATTCTTCCGGAGCATGGCCCTGTTCGCAAATTTCTTCGTCGCAGGCGAGTTCGCGCTCCGTGACCAGTTGCGCTCGAATCCACCAAACGACGGGATAGAACCAAAAAAGGGTCTCCACTATCATGGGAATCGCCGCCGTCAGATTGTCCCGCCTAATTATGTGGCACATCTTATGACCTACGACCAGATCCAATTGGGCCGGGGACAAATGTGCCGTTATACCTCCAGGTAGCAGCACAACCGGTTTACGTAGTCCGAACACACTGGGGCCCATCCGCGAGTTCGTTGAGAACACAGGAACGGGAATGCCGAGACGAGGTGATTTGCTAACGGCAACAAATCTCTTGTATTCATCGGCGCTTCTCTTTTTTCCTGTGCCTTTGAAGCATCTCTTCCGCTTCCCGTACATCCTCAAGAGTCAGCTCTCCGGTTTCGATCAGGTGCGCCATCACCAGCTTGGGTTTGCCGCCTAGTAAGCCCACAAGTTCTCTAACCTGATGCCGTTGGGCCTCGTCGCGGGTAATTGCGGCTTCAAAGATGTTCGCGTTGCTGATCCGCTTGACGCAACGCAGCGCTGTCTTTCGTTCGAGGCGATACACGGTAGTCTGAACCGTGGTGTAAGCCGGTCTGCCGCGCTCTGGGAAGGTCTCCAGAATCTCACGGACTGAGCACGGTCCTTTTTGCCAAAGCGCCTCCAGGATCTGCAACTCCAATTTCGTCAATTTGAGATGCGGCATGCAGTAGAACGTCTTCCACGTTCAGTCTACTATTGCTATAGTCAGAATGCAACGCTTTTTTGTTTTGCGGGCCAAGGAGATCGTAGATGAAAAACATGGTTTTACATATGGGCGTACTCGCAATGCTAGCGGCGAGCATGCTGTACTCGCAAGAGATTGCGGGTGATTGGCAAGGAACGCTCAACGTGGGCGCTCAGAAACTCCGCAGCATTCTTCACATCACGAAAGCGGAAAATGGCGGATGGAGCGCCAGATTCATTAGCGTGGATCAAGGCGATATGGGAGGGATTCCGGTCAATTCCTTGACCCTCCAGGGCTCGAATGTCAAATTTGTGGTGGGCGCCGTCCGCGGATCGTACAACGGGACCATCAGCAGGGATGGAAATTTAATTTCCGGAACTTGGACGCAGGGCCGACCCTTACCGCTCGACTTTCACCGGGCAACGGAGGAAACGCTTTGGAAAGACAAGTCGCCCCATTCAGTTCAATTTGTAACTGTGGACAATAACGTCAAGCTGGAGGTGCTCGATTGGGGCGGTTCGGGACAGCCTTTAGTATTATTGGCGGGCCTTGGAAACACGGCTCACGCATTTGACGGGTTCGCGCCGAAACTTACGGCCAAGTACCACGTCTACGGAATCACGCGGCGAGGATTTGGCGCATCCAGCGCTCCGCTGCCAATTGCTGCAAACTACAATGCCGACCGCCTGGGCGACGACGTGCTAGGCGTCTGCGCTTTCCTCAAATTGAACCGCCCCGTGCTTGTTGGGCATTCCATTGCTGGCGAAGAGTTGAGTTCTATAGGATCTCGGCATCCGGAACAAGTGGCTGGGCTGATCTATCTGGATGCTGGCTATGGGTATGCGTTCTACGACCGCTCGCGGGGAGACCTTATGCTCGATTTGCTGGAACTGCAGAGGAAGCTGGAGCAGTTGCAGCCAGGAAATCAGCCCCAAGATCCCAAGCAGCTTGTTAATGATTTGCTGCAAACGACTCTTCCGCAATTTGAAAAGGATCTGCAGCAGTTACAAAAAGATATGGAGACCGCACCACCGCCACCTCCGCCGCCTGCTGCGGCCGGCGCGGGAGTACATTCCGATCCGATGCCCGCTCAAGCCATCCTTGCAGGCCAACAGAAATATACAGAGATTCGGTCGCCCGTACTTGCCATTTATGCGTTCCCTCATGATCGAAGCGGACCTCCCAATGCAGACGCCGCTGCTCGCGCCAAGGCGGAAGCCCGAGACGAAGAACGTACAGGAGCGCAGATAAAAGCTTTTGAGACCGGTGTGCCGTCCGCGCACGTCGTCCGGTTACAGCACGCAAACCATTTCGTGTTTCGATCAAATGAAGCGGATGTCCTGCGCGAGATGAACGCGTTCATTGGTAGTTTGCCTGTCGGAAGTACCAAGTGAGTCGCAATAACGTCGGCACTGCGATCACGGTTTGGTCTCTGATTCCCGTTCGCGCTCGGCTCGGTAGGTGATCAGATAGGCCAGTCCGATGCCCATTGGAACGAGGCCAATCAGCGACACGCCCACGGGAAGCCCTCGCTCCTCTTTGTCGTTCATGATTTGGCGAATCTGATCTTCCGTCGCGCCATTTTGCCTCGCACTAGTCGCCTGACTAACGCGTACCCATGCGGGCGCTTCACGCCTTGATGCGACGGAGATACCGACCAGAAAGATGATAACGCTGATTCCCGTGAACAGCCAGGTCAGACCACGCAGCAGGAAGCTGCGGGGAGTCCAAGGAGCCCCTTGATGCCCGGAGCCATTTGCAGGCAATGTGGCGCCCTTTTCCAGGGCGATCAGGCGCTCGCGATGCTGCAGTTCTCGTTTCTTGTAGCGGAAGGCCATGGCGAAACCGACAATCACGACAGCCATCAGAATCAAGAAAGCCGAAAACGAGATAAACACAACCTGTTCCATGCCGATTGAGACTTCCACGTGAATGCCGAAAGTTTCAGGGTCACGGCGAAACAAATGGCGCCCAAGCCGAGGTCACAAACTGATAAGGGTGCCCGGCGAACAGGAGTTCGAGGCAGTATTGCGTGCTTATCAAAACAAGGTCTTCCGCTTGTGCTACGCCATGCTAGGCAATCGCGCACTCGCTGAGGAAACCGCGCAGGAAGTGTTTCTGCGAATCTGGAAGGGGTTGCCCGGTTATCGCGGCCAATCGTCGCTGTCTACCTGATCTATTCCATCACGCGCAATACCTGCCTCACTTCTATGAAAAAGAAAGCTGAGCGACGGGATTTCTCGTTGGAAATCCCCTCGGTACGGCACGCTGCCGAGCAGACCGCAGCGGACCCGTGCAAACCGGATCGCCCGCTCGACATTCTTCGTCTGGTTAGCGAGCTGCCCGCCCATTACCGGCAGGTGATTCTGCTGTATCACATGGAGGAGAAATCATACGAAGAGGTCGCCGCGATGCTCGACCTTCCGCTCGGAACTGTAAAGACGTATCTCCATCGTGCCCGGCAGCAACTCGCCGAGGCGCTGGCCGCTCTGAATATCCGTGCAATGGAGGAGAATGGAGCATGAGCGATCGAGAACGCGCATTCCGCATGATCGATGAGGAACTCGACGCCGCGCTTGCCCATATTACGGCCCCGCCGGACTTCGCCGCAAAAGTGCTTCGCCGCGCGCGGCGACCTGGTCTGACCCGTTTGCCAGAAATCCTGGACCTCATTGGATTCATTGGCGTTCTTGCGGTTGTGTTCGTCTTACTGATTTGGTTCGCGCCGGATCTGGACAATACGTACTGGGCTGTGACTCTTGGCGCCGCTATTGTTGTCCCCGCATTCTGTTTCGGACTGCGCTCAATCCGCGAATTGGGCGAGTAAGCTTAGCCGTTCGCGACTCCTCAACGCGGCAGAGTGGAGGAAGCTTCCCGGCGCTCGCAAATCGGACCCCTTCACTCATAGCGCAAGGCGACCATCGGGTCTACTCGAGATGCTCGCCTGGCCGGCAGATACGTGGCGATCGCCGCAATCGCGGCGAGGAGGAAGCTGGCCACCAAAATCGTGCTCGGATCGCCGGATTTGAGGCCATATAGCTCGCTCGCAATCAGCCGGGAAGCTCCAAACGACGCCGGCAGGCCGATCGCCAAACCCATGATTATGAGCAGCAGCGTTTCGCGCAAGACCATGCGAGCGATTTGAGTACGCTTGGCGCCTAACGCGATTCGAATTCCAATCTCATTCGTTCTTCGGTTCACGGTGTAAGCCGTGAGGCCATACAAGCCAACGCCGGCCAGCAGCAGCGCCAGGGCGCCAAACAGGCTGGAAAGAGATGCAACCAAGCGCTCCTGAAGCAGCGAATCGTCCAACTGCTCGCTGAGCATCTTGACGCCATAGACTGGCAGGCGGCTGTCGGTTTTCTTGACGGCTTGTAGTATCGCGCTCGCTGCGCCGGCAGGATTCATTCGAGTCCGCACTGCAAACGTCACGCCGGATTCCGGATATTGCAGGAGGGATATGTAAACCATGGGCGACGCCCGCTCGCGCAGGTCGTGGTATTTCGTATCTTTGATGACCGCGATGATTGTGAGCCAGCTCGGATCACCTCGCCATCCTGGCATCTTTAATCGCCTGCCGAGTGGGTTGGCATCGGCGAAGTAATGCTGCGCCATCGTCTCGTTGATCACTGCAACTTTGGGAGCGCCAGCCCAATCGCCAGCTGTGAAGTCACGTCCTGACAAAACGGAAATCCCGAGCGTTCGGAAGTAATCGAGTCCAGCAACCTCCACGCCGGCAGTAGACAGCTCTTTGCCTGGCGGCGGCTTGTACCCTTCGACAGTCGGTTGCGTGTAGCCGAAGCCTCGGCCCAGTGGTGTGTGGGTCGCTAAAGTCGCAAAGCGCACGCCGGGAAGCGCCCTGATCCGATCCAGCAGACGTTCATAAAGCGGAACCAATTGAGCTTCCTTGTAACCAACCATCCCGGTGTTGACCGAGAACAGCAGAACGTTCTCTTTGTTGAATCCTGGGTAGAAGTCCCTCAGGTTCGCCAAGCTGCGCGTGAGAAGACCCGCTCCGACTAGTAATACAAGCGACACCGCAACCTGCAAAATCACCAGCGCCTTGCCAAGTCTCGATCGGTTGCCGCTTTTGCCGAAATTTCGAGTAGTTTGGAGGAGCGCCGGTGTCAAATCGAGGCGTGCTGCTTGCCAGGCAGGAATCAAACCAAACAGCAGGGCGGTAAACAGAGAAATCAGGAGCGTGAAGGCGAGAACCCTCGCATCCGGCTGTACACTGATCGAAATCGGAGAGCGCGAGTGCGCCATCAAGACTAATAGCAATTTGCAGGCCCCAAAAGCGAACAGCAATCCGAGGACACCACCACATCCGGCGAGCAGAACACTCTCGGTAATAAGCTGGCGAATCAAGCGAGGCCTTCCCGCTCCGATCGTGAGTCTCACCGCGATCTCTTTCTGACGAGCGTTCGCGCGCGCCAGCAAGAGATTGGCGACGTTCGCGCAGGTAACCAGAAGAAGAAGAGCAACTACAGCCATGAGGATGAACAGCGGCTTTGAAAATTGGCGGCGCAATGTGGCAAGGCCTTGGCCGCCAGCATTCAACTGAAGCGTGGTGTTAAGAAAATTGCGCCGGGCCGCCGGCGAATCGAAAGGCAATCCGGCCATCCCTTGAGCGGCTTCGCGCATGGCCTCTCGGAAAACCGGCTGTGCATTGGCCAAAGCCTCCGCCTTGGCGACGCCAGGTTGCAACCGCGCCATGACATTCAGCCAATTGCGAAACGGGGCGTGCATCACATCGTAGGGCGTGCCCAACATGGCAGCTTGTTGCCATACCTGGCCCACCATCGCGATCGGAACCGAGACGTCGATTCGCTCGCCGGGCTGAACGCCGAAGAATTCAGGCGGCGTCACTCCGATAATCGTGAAAGGTGAATTGTTCAGGATGATTTTTTTGCCGGCTATACCCGGATCGAGCGCGAAGCGCTCTCGCCAATAGTCGTAGCCGATCACGGCAACCGGGCTGGCGCCGGCGATTTTGTCATCGTCTGGGGTAATCGTACGGCCAACAATCGCCCTGACTCCGAGCACCGCGAAATAGTCGCCCGATACCACCTGTCCTTTCGCAAGCCCTCCCTGGCCATTCACTTCCAGACTCAAGTCGCTCAATCTGCGGAACGCGAGCACGCCGGCAAATGCTCGATCGCGATGGCGCAGCCCCTGGAACGCCGGATAAGAGAATGCGTCGTTTAGCCCGACGTCGGGACTCTGGCTCGTGAGCTGCACAATCTGCTCGGGATTTCTGACGGGAAGCATTTTCAGGAGCGCCGCGTTGATCAAGCTGAAGATTGCCGTGTTGGCTCCGATCCCGAGCGCCAGCGATACGATCACGACGGACGCAAACCGTGGGCTTTTCGCGAGCACTCGCAGCGAATAGCGCAGGTCCTGCCAACACGTTTCGGCAAATACGATGCTGTTCATGCGGTAGATCTCCTCGCGGATTACGGTTGCATTTCCGAGCCGGCGGCGAGCAGCGTACCTGGCCTCTCCTGTGGGCATACCGCGGGCGATGTTTTCCTAGGTTTCGATCTCGAGGTAGGCCGCGAGTTCGTTCGCACGCTCTCGATCCCATTGTCTGCGTCGAAAGAAGCGGCTCCAGCTCATATCGCGCCTACTCTTCAGCCGGCCGCAAAACACGATTCACGGCGCGTACGAGCCGGTCCCAACGACTTGTGTGTTCGACGAGCTGTTTGCGGCCAGCCGCCGTCAAGCGGTAATACCGCGCCTTGCGGTTATTCTCCGAAGTCCCCCAGAACGAGGCAATCCATCTTCGATCTTCGAGCCGGTGCAGCGCCGGGTAACGCGAGCCGTGCTCGACTTGCAGAACTTCTTCCGAGCGGTGCTCGATGATGTAGGCAATTGTGTGGCCGTGCGCCGGACCCAAAATCAACGTTTGCAAAATGAGCAGGTCCAGCGTGCCTTGCAGCATTTCGCCTTCGAGCGGATGTCCTTTTCTGGCTGGCACTTGCTTCCGATTACCCATAGATGACCGACCGGAGCACTCTAGCCAGCTTGCCGATAACGATTAGGAACGCCACGTCGAAACAGAACCGCGCACGTAAGTAAGCGGTTTGTATATACCAACGCGCCTCACCGCGACACGTCACGAGTAAGATAACGCCTTACCGCCGCACAGGCCCAAGTGTTTCGTCGAGAAAGCCGCTAACAATGGGAACCGCTACTTCAGTGGAGGGTATATGCGCACCTTCAAATTGAACGCGTTTCTTGGGCGCCTGCAGCAACCCGAAAAGCGAGACGACCAGGCCGAGCGCTATTATTCGCAGTCTCTGATACTGTTTCGGCAAGCCCACGGAGCCGTAAGTGTGGATGCCGCGCTCGTGGAAGCGAATCTCGCATTTATGCGCTTGGGGGCGCGCCAATACGAATCTGCCGCCGATCTCTTCCGGCAGGCTGTCCGCAAAATTGAGATCGCCTCCGGCCCGGAGGATCAAGCGCTTATCCGGCCATTGGTCAACCTGGCTGCATGCGAAAGCATGACAGGTCACGCGAACGAGGCAGAGGCAGTGGCTCGACGCGCTGTCGATCTCTCGGTGAAGGCCTTCGGCGAACCGCACCCGGTAACGGCAACGGCGATGCTGGTACAGGCAACCGCACTGCGCCGCCTCCGGCGAAAAGGGCTAGCGAGCGATCTGGAAAAACGCGCCAAGGCCTGCCTGCGAAACAATTCCACGACAAACCTGGCCGGCTACACGGTTAGCCTGCGCGATCTGGCGGGCGCAACATCCCGCTAGATGTCAGCCCAATGTCACTTTCGCGCAAGATGCTGAAACGGAGCCAGGCAGCGCAAAGGGCGCGGATGCGTGCCGCCAGACAACAAAGGAACTCGTTGGCTCTTCGGGTGTCGCGCTTGATATCGCGACCGTTTTGCGCGTCTTCCAAATAGCGCAAAGGGCGTTACTCCTCGCGAAGCGCGACCACAGGGTCCACCCTCGCTGCTGCGCGAGCCGGAGCCCACGCCGAGACGAACGCAATCAGCGCCAGCAGCGCAGCGACGGCTGCGAATGTTGGTACATCGAACGGCGAAACACCGAACAGAAGAGTACGGATGAACCGCATCACGGCGATGGCAGCGGCGAATCCAGCCGCGATCCCTGCGCCCGCGAGCAGCATCCCCTTGCTCACAATCATGGTCACTGCATCGCGCGGGGCCGCCCCAAGCGCCAGCCGCAGGCCGATCTCCCGCGTGCGCCGCACTACCGTGTTGACCATCACGCCATAGATTCCGACCGCGGCAAGTACAGCCGCAAGTCCAGCGAACCAGCCCATCAGCAGGACTTGAAAGCGGCGGCGGGACTCGGCGGCGGCGATAAACTCATCCATGCCGCGTAAGCCGATGCCCGCAAGGTTCGGGTCCAGGCTGGCAATCTCACGACGGATGCAGCCGCGGCGGCGGATAACTCCCCTGCCTGAGACCGTACCACCAGAATCATGAACGGCTGCGGCGACTGCGTATGTGGAATGTAGATCTCTGCTTTTTGGCGCGCCTCGAGACCGAAGTGCCGCGTGCTTCCGACAATACCCATGATCTCGCGCCATATCGGTCGCCCGTCCGCGGCCCAATCGATGCACAGCCGCTTGCCGATCGGATCTTCGCCCGGCCAGTACATCCGCGCCGCCATATCGCTTATCACAGCAACATGCGCCGAACCAGCGCGATCGCGTTCATTGAACACCCTGCCGCGCAGCAACGGAATGCCCATGGTCCCGAAGTAGTCGCTCGATATACGGGGCCGATTGGCTTGTGGGCCGTCGTCGCCCTGCTTAGGCTCCGGGCGCCCTTCAATGCGAAAGCCCCCCTGGTCGTTGAGCCCGCGTAGAGGCACAGAATCGGAAACGGCCGCGGCTTGAATGCCCGGCATCGCGCGGAGCTGCCGCACCAGCTCTTCAAAGAAAGCTGTTTGCTTCGCCGGATCCGAATAGCGCTAGTCGGGGAGACCTATGATGACGCTGAGCACATTAGCGGCCCGAAAGCCTGGATCGACATGGATGATGCGTACAAAACTGCGGATCAGCAGGCCGGCGCCAGTCAGCAAGACGACAGCAAGGGCCATCTCAGTGGCGACCAGAATGCTGCGCGGCATCAAACTTCGTCGTGATGCCGTTGCACGCGCGCCGGCCTCTTTCAGCGACCGCTGTAGGTCCGAGCCCCCGGCGACGAGCGCGGGCGCCACGCCGCAGAGCAACCCGGCCGCCAGTGCCACCGCCGCCGTGAACAGCGCAACTTGTCCGTCAACAGCGGCCTCGCTCAACCGAGGGATGTTCGCTGGCCCGAGTTTCACCAGTAACGCGACTCCGAATCGGGCGACGACAATACTCGCCAGCGCGCCGAAGGCTGCCAGCAACAGGCTCTCAGTGAGCGTCTGTCGAATGAGGCGGCCACGCCCCGCTCCGAGCGCCGCACGTATAGCCAGCTCACGGGCGCGAGATTGCGCCCGCGACAGCAACAGGCCCGCCACATTCGCGCACACCAGCAACAACACCAGCCCGACGGCCGCCAGCAGGATCGCCAAAACCGGGGCGACATCGGAGGTCATATGATCCTGGAGCCCCATGACGGTGATGCCCATGTCCTTGTTCGTGTCTGGATACTTCCGTGCGAGATTCGCCGCGATGGCGTTCATGTTCGCCCGGCCCTCAGCGAGCGTCACGCCTTCCTTCAAGCGGGCAACAGCCCAAAAGTTGTGGCTGCCGCGTTGCTCCAGATCCGGAACAGTGCGCATGGGAATCCAAAGGTCAATGGGAACGACGTAATTATCGCCGGGTATACTGCTCGGAAAGCGGAATTGCGGAGGCATAACGCCGACGATGGTGTACGGCTTGCCTTCGATGTTGACCTGGCGGCCGGTTACCTGGGGATCGCTGCCGAACCGGCGTTGCCATAAACTGTGGCTGATCACCGCGACTGTCTCCCGGCCTGGTCTGTCTTCGCCGGACAAGAACGTGCGACCGAGCGCCGGCTTGACGCCGAGCACCGCGAACAGCCGATCTGTCGCCTCCAGGCCGAGCATGGCCTCCGGCTCGCGCCCTCCGCTGAGCGTCAGCGTCGCGAATCGCCACGCGGCGATCTCCTCAAATACCCGGTTGGCGGCGCGCCAGTCGCGAAAGTCCGGAAATGAAACCCAGTCGGACTCCCCGCCCGCTCGGGGCCCGTTGTCCCACACCTGTACCAATCGATCTGGTTGCCTATACGGGAGCGGGCGCAGAAGCACCGCACGAACGGCGCTGAAGATGATCGAATTGGCCGCGATCCCGAGCGCCAGCGTGACGACGACGATCGCAGTGAGGCGCGCGTCTTTAACCATCAGCCGGAGCGCGTAACGGATGTCGTTGCGTAGATGATCCCACCACATCCAGCGGCCGGCTTCGTAGAATTTCTCCTGGGCCGCGGCGAGATTACCGAACTCGCGCCGAGCTGCCGCCCCGCGCTTCCTCATCGGATAGCCCGAGTTCGCGCAGGCGGTCGACCTCATGACTCAGGTGGGCCTCGATCTCCGCCGAAAAATCGCTCTGCTTCCTGCGTCCGAACATAGCTTCAACCCTGTTCTTCTCCTGTCGACATTTCACCTGAGTATGGATCTGTTTGGGTAAGATGTCAACCTGTAATAAGCCACGGTGGCTATCTAAGAGTAACGATCGTGGCGCCCCAGCCGCCGGCTTCGGCCGGCGCGTCTCCAAAGCTCTGGACGAAAGGCGTACGGGCCAGCACGGAGCGAACGATCTCGCGCTGTACTCCGATGCCGCGTCCGTGAATGATACGAAGGATTTTGAAACCGAGCTGGTGCGCTTGCATGAGATATTCCTCAACCACCGGCTTCACATCCCGTGCTGGAATCGAGTGCAAATCGATTACGTCGGTAATGGGAATGCGAACGGGTTCATTCAGCTCTTCCATCAATCCGCCATAGTTGTCGAAGTGTGGCGCTTCCGTCGCCCTCTTCTACTCTATGCTCAAGTTGAGAACAAGCGCCTTAGCTGAAACGCCGCGCTTGCCCTCACCGTCTTACCAAGCGGACACCTGGTGTGATCTCGGAATGGACAGCGCCAGTCGAAGTCGCTGCCTGGGGAGGAGACGATGCACATCACATTGGCACGCACGGCTGTAACTGCCCTGGTAATGGCGGCCGTTTTGGCTGCTGCCGAAAAGCCGCGCGTTTTTATAACGGAAAGTGCAGCGTCAAAGCTTTCCGGTAACGGCTCAGTTGGCCAGCTCAAAGGCTCACTTGCATTTACAGGCGGAACAAGTCCTCAGAATGTCGAAGTCATGAAGACGTTCTCTCGAAAGTGTCGCGATGTGATTGTGACTGCAAATCGAGATAAGGCAGATTACATCGTCCGTTTAGATCACGAGCCAATAAATCCTACTACGCCCTTCGTGCACGGAAACAAAGTCGCAGTGTTCGACAAGGATGAAGATCTCATCTACAGCGATTCCAGCCGGCTGCTCGGCAGCGCTGTTAAAGGAGCCTGCTCCGCGATTACTAACCGTTCGACACCTAAACGGTAGTTTTCGTTTTGAGCCGGGCTCAGTCTGCGCTCGCCTCGGGGCCGGTTGCTTTCAAAACCGCCAAATGGCGTAGCTTGTCCGGATTGCGCACCACATACACCGCCCGTATAACGTCACCCTCAATTTCGAATGCCGCAGTTTGCACCGGCCCCTCGGGTGCGTCCACAACGAGACCGGGTAGACCATTGATAGTCGCGAAGCGCAGTGTGAAGTCTTCGCGCCACCACGTATCTGGGCGTTTACGCGTGGCTTCAACCACAAACCGCGCCACGCGATCGGCGCCCTCGATCACGTTCAACGCCGCCCGTACCTTGCCCCCGCCGTCCGTCACAACGCGCACGTCGCTCGCGAGCAACTGCGTCAGCGCATTGAGATCGCCAGACTGGGTTGCCGCCGCGAATGCCGACATAAGCTGCGCATGCTTTGCATCGATCCCGCCCGAACGCGCCGGCGGCGCGGTCGCGCCGCGTGGTCGTAAATCGCGCACATGCGCGCGTGCACGGGTGGCCAGCTTCCGGCACGCGGCCTCGCTCCGCTCCAGTGTCGTCGCCACTTCGGTAAAAGAGAAATCGAACACGTCGTGCAGCAGAAAGGCAGCTCGCTCCAGCGGCGACAGCCGGTCCAGCGTCAAAAGGAGTGCGATGGACAAATCCTCGGCCAGCTCGGTGCAGCTGTCGGGCGCGAGCGCTGCCGTATCAAAAACCGGTTCCGGGAGCCATGGACCGACGTACTCCTCGTGACGCGCGCGCGCCGAGGTCAGCATGTCGAGACAAATGCGCGTTGTCGTGATCATGAGAAATGCCCTCTGGTCCGACACTCTGTCGCGGTCCGCCGCGTGCCAACGCAAGTACGCCTCCTGCACCGCATCCTCGGCATCAGCCATCGACCCGAGCATGCGATATGCAAGACCGAGCAGGCGCCGGCGGTACGGCTCGAAGCTCGCGGCCGGATTCGACATTGCGCTCGTGGAACTCACGTCATTTGCCCCGGCTCTAATACGCCGCGGCGGCAGCGGACCAGAGCGAGCGCACCGAGGACCAGAGTGATCAGCCCCAGCACGAACGCCGCTGCGCCACCGACTACGCCGTTGCCGGTACCGGGCCCACCGGTGGCCATAGCCAAATTCAGCCCGCCATTGACCGCGGCGATTAGCCCCACCAGGGCCACGATGGCCCCGAGTCGCCCGGACGCGCTGCTGAACCGGCTGGCAGGGCGGGCCAGAGCCAGCCCACCGATGACCACGCCGGCCAGTGCCACAACAGCGACCGCGGTAGCCCAGAGTCGCCGCAGAGTCAGGCCGTTAACCGTGGTTGCGGCTGGCTCGGAAACGTGCGCGGCCACCAGAACTGCATACACAAGCCCGCCGAACACGGCCGCTCCAGCCAGGGCGGCGAGAATAATAGCGAAGGTTCGTTTCATAGATTTTGACTCCTTTGCCTCCAACGGCCAGACGGAATAGGGCTTCGGAATGTGACACTTCCGTACGGATTCGTAACTTATTGATTCAATCGTGGCTTCGCGACGCCGGGTGCCACTTTTTGCACGCACGATCGGACAGACAGACAAAACGCCTATACTGCGGTCCGGCGACGCACTTCCTGTACATTACGTGATCCCCTTTCGAGCACGTACACGATCGCAAGCGCGTCTGCGATGGCCGCAACAGCCCAGAATGACCACGCTACAACGCTCAAAATCAGCGGTTGATGCAACACGTTGAACGAACCCATGAACTCCGAAAAAACGGCCGCGACCCCGACGATCGCAGCAAGTCGCGACGCCCTCTGGCCTATACCTGATGGCCACGCGGGAGCGACCGAGCGGTATATGAATGCATAGATAAGCTCGAACAGGATCATCCCGGTGGCAATCACTGGCGGGTTTTCAATTACGCGGGGCAGTGGCTCGATTTCCTTCCAGACGGCAATGACTTTCGGATTTTGCGTGGCTGGATTGAAGAGAACGCCCGTTTGACCGCGTCCCGACCCGCCGAACTGGGCAAACGTGAGAAACGTGCCCAGAATAAAGCAAGGCCTCCGGCGAAGCCAGCCGCGATAGTCCTGCGAACGGAGTATTGCATTTAGAGCCTCCTATGTATACATGATTATTATAAACATGTATACTAATAATCACTCTCTATAGTGTGTAATGTGCGTACATTGGCCAAAGGCTCTGCACCATCAACTGGCTACCTGGTCTGGCGCTTGGCCATTATGTGGCGAGCAGGTCTGGATCGAGCGCTTTCGCATCTAGGATTGACCTCCGCGCAATACGGCGTACTCGCTGCGCTTCACGGGCTCTTGTCGGGAGCAAGCCGGCCGAGTCAACGCGAACTGGCCGATTTCGTGGGCTTGGAGCCCATGTTCGTCTCTAAACTCGCCCGCACTCTGCAACGAAAGGGCCTTGTGGAGCGTCGAGTTCACCGTACCGATCCTCGCGCTCTGCAGTTAACTGTTACTGCCGACGGAATCAGGGTTCTAACCGCGGCGAGGAAGATCGTCGTCGAACTAGAAGAGCGTCGGCTCGCACCGCTTGGCGGAAAGCGTAGCCGCCGCCGCATCGATTTCAAAGAGACGCTTGCCGTGCTCCTGAGAGAGCGCAAAGGGCGCGGATACACGCCGCCAGACAAGGAAGGAACTCATTGACTCTTCGGGCGGCGCGCTTGATACCGCGCCCGTTTTGCGCGTGTTCTGCCAGACGGCGCGTTGGAGTAGTCGAAGGTCAATAACCGCAACGGCCTCATCCGATGATCGAAAATCATCCACATGCGCCTTCACCCACTGCTTAAAGATCTGCGGTTCTCGGCCGGTAAGCTCTCGGACCGTTGGGAGCACCACAGCATCATTGAACTCGCCGTCGGCGTAGAAACGGAAGAAAGCGTCGAGCATGTCGGGCGGCCAAGACCTGCTCATTTCTGCCCGTGCCTCCGCATCCGTCTGCGCTCGGAAAGATAAAGATCTGCCGAGGACCGCGCCTAACACGCGAAGTTGCTCCCGCGGCAGCATTGCTTGCGGACCACTCCGTGAATAACTACGCGATGCGTGTCTTTCGAGGTCAGGAGCACAGCCGCGACCGCGGCAATATCATGTGGTGCAATCGCGGCGATCGGCACACCTGCAAAGGGCGCACGCACGACATCGCCGGCGCGAAGCTGCGGCAGCCATCGAAGCGCATTTGACGTGAACCCGTTCGGCCGCAGGACTGTCCGGGAAATCCCAGCGTCCTCCGACTCTATCCACATGCGGACGATAGCATTCTCCGGGTTTCCGTCCACTAAGGAGCGTAATGATAGCAGCACAACGTGTGCCGCGCCCGCCGCGTGGATTGCGCAAGCAGACGGGGCATGTCGCGGTAACCACACAGCAAAAACACGCCGCGCACGTCCTTGAGCGCGGGCGCAAGCGATTCCGGCTCATTGAGGTCGCCCCGGACGGTCTCCGCGATAGCGGGTAATCCGGTTTCTCTATCTCCGCGAATCAACGCGCGTACCGGCACTCGATCCGCAGCCAATTGCCGGACCAGTTCCAAGGCCATATTACCGGTGGCACCGGTTACCAGGATCATTTCTTTCGCCTGATTCGAATCGTTGTGCAATGACGGAGCGTGGGAGATCCCCACGATTACTCCTTCCGGAGTCTGAAGCCTTGCGATGGTCTGGCCCCAAGGCTCGGTCTTGACGCCATGTAGCAGTTCATATCCCTTGGCAATTAACTCGTCGGCCGCGCTGCCGACGCTGGCAATGTCTTTCACTTCAAATTCGATGGACAGTTGAGGAACGGTCCACCGGCCACTCTGCTGTTCCGAAGCAAGCTTCGGCAGCCTGTGAAAGGGGCCCAAAGCCTAAAATGCTTGCTTCCGTCAATGTTTTCGCTGAAGAAGTACTCATCGCTTTCATGACACTCTAACGGCAGTCCCAAACGTCCTTAAAGAGTTTACGGTTTGTGACTGGATCGCGAACAATGATTCCAACGCTTGCAATAAAAAGAATGTCCATTGAGTATTGGCCCGATGTGAGAGAGATAATACGACCACCCTTGATCCTTGAGAGCACCGCTCGTCATGACGCCTCCGGAAGTACGTAAACGGAGATAGTGGCAAACATGCCAAGGCCCATCAGACCGATCTGAAAGCGTATGAAATCCGCCACTGCATCAACTAGAGAACTGTTCGCCAGCGAGCCACAATCGACGCCAATAAATTTACTCGAAATCGAAAGATGCCTAGATGCATCCCTTGCTGAGGGAGAATTGTAAATGTCTAAGATTGTTCCGCACTTATGGTATGCGCGTGAAGCTGAAGAGGCGGCGCGCTTTTACGCATCGATATTTCCGGACTCGCGCGTCGATCGCGTGACTGGTGTAGCAAATGAGACTCCGAGCGGACCGCCCGAATCGGTGAAGGTGGTCGAGTTCACGCTGTTCGGCCAGCCGTTCCTGGCGATCAGCGCGGGACCGCTGGATACGTTCAATCATTCGATTTCGTTTGTGGTCAACTGCGACGATCAGGCGGAAGTCGATCGTTACTGGGATGCGCTGATTGCCGGCGGCGGTAAAGCGGAGCAATGCGGCTGGCTCAAGGATAAATTCGGCCTGTCGTGGCAGATCGTGCCGAAAGCGCTGGGCAAGTTGATGAAGGACGCTGATCGGACGAAAGCGGCGCGGGTAGGCACGGCCATGCTGAAGATGGTGAAGCTCGATATCAAAGCGCTTGAGGCGGCCTACGAAGGTAAGGCCTGACACCGGCGCGTTCAGAGAGGAATCCATGAAGAAGGGCTATTGGATAGTTGCGTATCGGTCTATTTCGGATCAAGCGGCGCTGAAAGAGTATGGACGGTTGGCCGGACCTGCGATTCAGGCGGCCGGCGACAAAGCGCTGGTGCGCAATTCGGATGGGATCGAGGCGCGGGAATCGGGCTTGCAGCAGCGCATCGTCGTGACGGAGTTTGAGAGCTTTGCAAAAGCGGTTGCTGCGTATGAGAGCGATGCGTACAAGGCGGCGCTCAAGGTTTTGGGGTCGGCTGCGGATCGGGATTTTCGGATTGTGGAAGGGCTGGAGTAGGCGGTAGGACTTAAAGGCCGCAGAAACGGCGGCGTGACGAAATACAATGAGCGTTGCTCATGCGTATACGTTTCGTCCTAGCCGCCGCGATTGTGCTCGCACCGGCGGCATACAGCCAGACCACTAACAATCCATTCCCTGCTCCAATTCCGAAGACGGACGGGGTGATTCTTGTGAAGCTGCGTGAATTTGCGTCGCTTCCGTTTGCCGGAAATGATGCACCGCGCATGATGTTGCTGGCGGATGAGCCGGGCACACATCGGCTGTTCGTCAACACCATGCAGGGACCGATTTACTCGGTCAGTTCTGACGGGAAGACGGTAACGCCGTATCTCGATATCAATGCGGCGAAGTGGGGAGTGAACGTTCAGTTCTCCAGTCATGACCGCGGCTTCCAAAGCCTGGCGTTTCATCCGCAGTTCCATCAACGCGGCACGCGCGGCTACGGCAAGTTTTATACCTACACCGATTCGGCCAACATGGCGAAGAAAGCCGACTTTTTGCCGAACGGGCCGGGGCACACGCACGACACGGTACTACTCGAATGGACGGCCAAGAATCCGGAGGCGGCAACATACGACGGCGGGCCACCGCGCGAAATTTTCCGGACTGCGAAGCCGTTTCAGATTCACAACGGCGGGCAGCTTGCATTCAACCCACTCGCAAGACCCGGAAGCGAAGACTACGGGCTGCTGTATGTAGGAGTGGCGGACGGCGGCAACGGAGGCGATCCGTATAAGCATGCGCAGAATCTTTCGGTCGCTTTCGGGAAAATTTTGCGCATTGATCCGCTGGGCTCGAATAGTCCCAACGGGCAGTACGGCATTCCGGCGACGAATCCGTTTGTGAAGAATCCCAGACCTGGAGCGCGCGGCGAAATCTATGCGTACGGCTGCCGCAATCCACAGCGCTTTTCCCGGGACCCGAAGAACGGGAACATGTTTCTGGCGGATATCGGACAGGAGGTGGTGGAGAAGGTCACGCTGGTTACGCCCGGCGCAAATCTTGGCTGGAATATCTGGGAGGGGAGCTTTACTTACGGCAAGGGCCGCGTGGGCACAGGAACACCGCACGACCCGCAGGTGACGTATCCGATTGTCGAGTTCGACCATACCGATCCGCTTTTTCAGCGCAGCGTGGCGGTGACCGGAGTATTTGCTTATCGCAGTAAGGCGATTCCACAGCTTCGGAACAAGTTGCTATTTGGCGATAATCCGAGCGGAGAGATCTTCTATGTAGATGCGGATCATCTGCCGCACGGCGGGCAGGATGCGATCCGGCGGGTTTTGTTCGACGATCACGGTACGACGAAGACCTTGCTCGAGCTGATTCAGGAGAAGAATCGGGCGCAGGGTAGGGCTCCAGCCAGGCGGGCGGATATGCGGTTCAATGTGGGGCCGCACGGGCGGATTTTTGTAATGAACAAGATGGATGGGGTAATTCGGGAAGTGGTTCGGTAAGCGCCCCGAAAACTCCGTACCGGTTCCCTGATAGTCGCGGTTCTTTTGGATGTCCTAGGTGTAACGCTCTCTTTCCATCCCGCAGTATTCAACGCAAGTACGGGTACTCATGGTCGCGGGGTTTTCCTTTACCTACCTGTTGGCTGGGGTCCTAGGCGTCTGGCGGGTTACGCACCTGTTTTGGGGTGAGGACGGGCCTTTCGATGTATTCGTCCGTATACGCAAATTGTTCGGCAATAGCGTGTTCGGGCAGATGCTCGATTGTTTTTACTGTCTGAGCCTCTGGGTCGCGCTGCCGTTCGCCTGGGTCCTCGGCGCCACGTGGCAGGACCGCGCGCTTTTGTGGCTCGCCTTGTCGGGCGGCGCGATTTTACTCGAACGCGCCACCGAGAAACAGAAAGGACAAACCTAAATGGCGTGTTGCGGTGGACAACGGGCAGCACTACGGGCGGGTGGCAGCGTAGGAGCGGAGGCGGCAGGCGCTCCGTTTCTTCCTCGCGCAAACGAATTTGAATACATCGGGACCGGCGATTTTGAGATCACCGGCCCGCTTACAGGCAAACGGTATTTCTTCCGGGGACGCGGCGCGCGGGTGCGGGTCGATGCTTCGGATGTGGCTTCTTTCGTCTCTATTCCAAATCTTAGGAGAATTCCATGAGCAAGCTCAATCTTTCGCTGGACGCGTCGCAGGTTTCTGCCGCTGACCAGAAACAGCAGCGCGTTCGGGTCGCCGTCGAGCAAGGCGGCAAGATTCAGTCGCAGGTCGTCGCGGTCGAAGGCGGCGCGGCGAAGGTCACGCTCGATGTCGATCCGAAACAGCCGGCATCGATCGCGGTCGGCCCGGAGAACGCGTCTGACGAAGACGTTTTCCACTTGCAGACGTTGACGGCGAGTGTTTCGCCCGCCCAATGGGCGAACCAGGCAGAGCTGACCCTACCGGCGCTGGTAGTAACGCCGAAGTGGTGGACGACGTGGCTGACGTGGTGCCGCGAGTTTGTGATTTCGGGCAGGCTGGTATGCGCAGACGGGAGCCCGGTGCCCGGCGCAGAGGTGCGCGCGTACGACGTTGACTTCTTCTGGTGGTGGCTTTCGAGCTCACAAGTAGGCAACACGGCGGTAACCGATCCGGCCGGACATTTCACGATCAAATTCCGCTGGTGCTGCGGCTGGCTGCCGTGGTGGTGGTGGCGTCTACGCGAGTGGCGGCTGGAACCGCTGCTGGTTGAGAAGATCGATCCAATTTTGAAGCTGAATCCGGCGCTGAAGGTTCCTAAGCCGAGTCCGGTGCCGACGCTTGATTTCGCCGGTTTTTCGCAGCCGGTTCCTACGCCGATTACGCCGGTACCGATCGGACCAACGCCGGTCGTACGAACGCCGGTTGCGGTAGGCACGCTGGCGCCGATCAGAGCGCTGCCGCTCGCCGGAAAGATAGATCCGAGCGTGATTCCTGCGCTGCGTGACAAACTGCTGACCGTGGTTCCGAAAGTTCCGGAACTCGAGCGGCTGCGCATTTGGCCCTGGTATCCGTGGACGCCTTGGTTCGACTGTACGCCGGATATTATTTTCCGCGCGACGCAGAATTGCGGCAACGGTGTGAAGGTGATCTTGTCGGAAAACATTTTCCAGACACGCTGGGACATTCCGACCCATTTGAATGTGACGCTGATCGCGAATCAGGACGCCTGCTGCGTGCCGACTGAGCCGCCTCCGCCTCCCGGGGATTGCGTGCTGCTTTCGGGCGTATGCGGCGATCCGGGAATTACCGTGCCGAATATCGGGCGCACGGGAGCGACGGCCGGTTATGCGAACCCCGGTACAGCGGACCATCCGTTTTCCGAGACCGTTACGTTCGTGGGGCAATTCGGCACGGCGTCGCAGGCCGACTACTACGAGATCGAATACACGCCGCATGGAACGGCAGGCTGGACGCCGCTTCCTTCTACAGCATTGCTCGATTTCAGCCGCGCCTATTTCGATTCGACACAGCCGATCGGATTCCAATATCCGCCGCCGGTGCCGTTCCCGGTGAAAACTTTCGGCACGAAACATGTGTACGAAAGCCGGCAGCACTATGAGGCGCATCATCCGCCGCCGAACTGGGGCTCGCCACTTACGGGCAGAGCGTGGTATCAGAACGTGAACACGCTCGCTTATATCCAAACGGCGAACACGCTTCCCGATGGTACTTACGATTTTCGGATCGTCGGGTACAAGGCGCTGGGCAGCGGCGTGGATCCGGGTCCGGACGAGAACACGCGCAAGGTCATCGACGGATGCGGCAACAACGCGGATAACAATTTGCTGGTGCTGCGGATCGATAACCGGACGCCGTTTACGCCGGTGGCGGGAACGGTCCACTTACCGACGTCGGAGCCGGACTGCGGAATCTCGCATGTGCGGATCGGCGGTGTGGAAGTGGGGGCGTGCGGATTCCAGCAACTGCAGCGCGGCACGCCGCTTGAAATCGAGTTCTTCGCAACCGATACGAACGGGCATTTAGACCATTACGAATTGGTTGTGGAGCACGGGTTAGGCGCGGTGGCGAACCTGCTGAATCCGGCTGAAGTGGGCGCACTTACGCTGACGCCGATTTCGGGAGGGCCGCAAGGGCCGACTTACGCGAACGCTGTTACGCAGGGCGCGGTACGGCCAGTGTGGAATGGCGGGACGATGCGGCTGCATATCAATGATGCTTCCAAGGTGTTTCCGGAGACTTGCTGTTATTTGATCCGGTTGACGGTTTGGAAGCGGAATATCGTGAATTGCAGTTACCCGATTTACTACAACCAGTTCCATTATTCGTTTACGGTGATCGTGTAAAAAAATTGGGGACAGACAGCCGCGCCTGCATTGAGCGATTGTATTTGCAGGAGCTTTGTAAACGACGCTTCAGTCAGTCCCCAATTTTTTATCGTGTAGCGAGTGTCGGAAGGTGGGCAGGCCAGTGAAAATATCTGGCCTGCCTTTTTTTAGTTGCGGCCGGCGGCTTCTACGGAATTGGTCGGGTCGGCGCCGCTCCAGGACACGTCGGCGGTAGGGCCGTAGGTAGAAGGCACCGTTTTGTTCAACAAGCGGAGATAGACGGTGAGCTGGGTGCGGTGATGAGCGGTGTGCAACACGCGGCGCCAGAAGATCCAGATGCGCTCGCGGTGAACGTCGAAGAACGGGACGACTTCGAGCCACCAACTTTCCGATTGCAGAGCAAAAAAATCGAGGCGCTTTCGCGCCAACTCGATGAATCGCGATTCCGTTGCGGGTAAAACTTCGGCGGGCGGCGGTTCGGGTGTGCCGAGGAACTGGCCGAAGAAGCGGCGCTCGGAGAGAAGCTGGTGATCTAAGATTTCGCGTACGCTCGAAGAGCGGGGGTGCGGGCGGAAGTCGAGATCGGCTTCGGCGAATTCGCGCCAAGTGGAAACCACTTTATTCGATTCGCTGGCATAGGTGTCCAGAAGATGTTGGAAGAACGGGTTTTGGGCGCGTGGAACGATGTTTTCCGGGACGGCGGTGAAGGCGTATTGCATGGCTTTGAAATACTTGAAGTATGGAACGCTATGTTGTTGGTTTTCTGATGGCGTTTGCGGTTTGGGCACAAGCGCCCGGAGTTTCGGTGAGCACCGTGGTGACACTCGAGGCGCGGCGCGGGAAAACGATTCCGACGGTTGAGGCGAAAGACATCCGGGTCGAGCAAGGGAAGCAGCAGCGGCCAGTGACAGGATTGAAGCCGCTTGGCACAGGCGATTCTTTGCAGTTGATGCTGCTGATTGACGATTCGGCGCGCGGCAGTTTCGACGCGGAGATTCCGACGCTGCAGAAATGGGTGAATCGCATGCCGCCGAATGCCGAGGTCGCGGTGGCCTATATGCGGAACGGGATGGCCGTGGTGACCTCGCACTTCACTAAGGATCATACGGCAGCGGCGAAAGGAATCCGTGTGGCGTCGGGCCCCGGGAATGTGAACCCGTACGAATCGATGGAGGATGCCATTAAGAAATGGCCGCAAGGCGGAAGCGCCGGCCGCAAGATTGTGGTGATG